>CAZHBR010000102.1:3763-6115 GCA_964530755.1 uncultured Oscillospiraceae bacterium
ACATTCATCAAGGATCGGTCCTTCTTTTTAACGGGACACCGAAACATTTTACTGCTATCGATTGCTTCGTAAAGCAATGCAGCCTTTTCTTCATTAGACTTCTGCATCATACCGACCCCCCCCATCTTTTTTATCCATTTGAACGTAAGCCCCGCCATATAAATCGCATAGCAGGAGGGTGTATTATAAAGGGAGTTGCTGTCCGCGTGCACTTTATAGTCCAGCATAACAGGTGTTGCCGGATCGGCATATCCTATCAGATCCTTTTTTATGATTACGATGGTCAGTCCTGCGGGACCTATGTTCTTTTGAGCACCTGCGAACACCAGCCCGAATTTATTTATGTCGATTACCTCTGACAGGATCATGGATGAGAGATCTGAGACCAATGGCACTTTTCCCGTTTCGGGTGGCCTGCTGTAACGGCTTCCGTAAATTGTGTTGTTGTATGTGATGTAAAAATAGTCGGCTTCCTTTGTGTACTTTTCCCTTGGTACATCCGGGATGAAAGAATAGGTGCTTTCTTCGGAGGAAGCTAAAATATTCACGTGGCCGAATTTTGCCGCTTCTTTAGCAGCTTTCTTTGCCCATGCTCCTGTTATGATAAAATCCGCCGTTTTTGATTTACGAAACAGATTCATCGGTATCATGGAGAACTGCAGGGAACCGCCTCCCTGCAGAAACAAAACCCTGTATTCTGCCGGAATCTTCATCAAGTCTCTCAAGTCCTGTTCCGCCGTTTCAATGATTTCTTTGAATTCGGATGATCGGTGGCTCATTTCCATAACCGACATACCGGTACCCTGATAATCAGACATCTCTTTTGCGGCCTGTTCCAGTACCCAAAGGGGCAGCATCGAAGGACCCGCCGAGAAATTATATACCCTTTTTGCATTGTTCATTTTCGTATCTCCTACAAGAAATCATTGTTCATTATAACACAAGGATATGGCAAGGCAAATTTATTTCAGAGATTTTTCCACTATGTTTTGCGGGAACCCCCGTATTGTGTTAAACTGTTAAGGTGAAATATGTCGAAACAGACTTTTTCCTATTAAAAATTATGCGGCGGAAAGGGAAAATGTAATGAAATATTTGATCATTATAACCGATGGCGCAGCTGATGAGAAAATAGATTCGCTGGGGTATAAAACACCGCTGGAAGTTGCGCGGCTTCCGAATATCAACAGGCTGGCATCACAGGGGACGGTAGGCAGAGTTAAAACCATTCCCCCGGGCATGGCCCCAGGAAGCGATGCGGCAAACCTTTCGGTTATGGGTTATGATCCAAAAATATATCATACAGGACGATCACCGCTTGAGGCTGCCAGCATCGGAATAAAAATGTCTGTTACTGATGTGGCCTTTCGCTGCAATTTGGTTACGCTTAAAGGTGAGGGCGCATATGAGGATAAGATCATCACGGACCACGGTGCAGGGGAGATCAGCACAAAGGAGGCCGATATCCTTATTAAAGCCATATCAAAATCTTTTGGAACGGACCGTATAGGCTTTTATACGGGCACAAGTTACCGTCATGCCATGATTGTACAAGAAGGCGATGTTCATTATGAATTGACGCCGCCTCATGATATTCTTGACAGACGCGTCGGAGAATATCTCCCGAAGGGGGAAGGGGCGACGTTCATAGAAGATATGATGAGGGAAAGCTTTGCATTGTTAAAGGATCATCCCGTTAACTGTGAAAGAGTAAAGCGGGGGCAAAACCCGGCTAATTCCATATGGATATGGGGACAAGGGAAAAAACCTGTGCTTCCCTCCTTCTATCAGAAATATCAAATAAGTGGGTCCGCGATATCCGCTGTCGACCTGATAAAGGGAATCGGCATTTTGGCTGGTCTTGAGGCAGTAGAAGTTCCCGGAGCCACAGGTACGATAAATACTAATTTTTCGGGGAAAGCCGAAGCCGCCATTACGCAGTTTCACGGAGGCCGTGATTTCGTCTATCTCCATTTGGAGGCGCCTGATGAATGCTCTCATCAGGGGGATTTAGAAGGAAAGATTGAATCTTTGGAAAGGATAGACGCCTTTGTTGCGGGTCCACTGATAAAATACCTTGATGAAACAGGCGAGCCCTATAGAATACTCGTCCTGCCGGATCATGAAACGCCTCTTAGGATCAGAACCCATGCTTCGGGACCTGTCCCTTTCGTTTTTTATGACAGCCAGAACGTGAAGGAGGAGGACAACAGCAGAGTCTTTAGCGAATCATCCGGTAAGACAGGGCTGTATTTTGACAACGGTTACGAACTGACAGATTATTTTTTTAAAAAGACTAAAGGAAATTGAATCATGAAAACTTTGTTATCGTGTTACTGTAGGAAAATTATA
>CAZHBR010000103.1:0-3446 GCA_964530755.1 uncultured Oscillospiraceae bacterium
CGCTATTTCAATTAGTCGGCCTGTCAATGTTAGTCTATGGATAAGGCAGCATCCCGACATATAAATAAGGGAGGCGGATTCTGCCTCCCTATTCGTTGTGCCCGTTGCGTCTGGTGTCAGGCACGCTTGGCAACGGGTGGTCACCGGATTGTTGGAAATTCAACGTTCTTTGGCATGTGCGTTGCGTTTGGTGTCAGGCACCGCTATTATGTGCGTTGCGTTTGGTGTCAGGCACCGCTATTATGGACACCGCTATTGACACCGCTATTATTATTTCATTTCAACTTTACCCTCTGCAGAATCGCGTCCCGCTTCATGCCCGTCAATGTCCACAAGGAATGCTCCTATGCTTGTTCCTGTAGTGCTGAGACTTGTTATAGCCGCTTCAGAAACCTTGGATAATTCTGATACGGTGCTCTTAGATAAGGTCGAATTCTCGGCCAAAATTGAATCTATAGCTGTTGCTACCTGCTTCGCATGAACCAGCGCTTCTGTTCCTTTCGCCTTATCTGTGAATCCTGTCATCCTGGGTATCAGTACCGCAGCAAGTATTCCTATGATTACTATAACTACTATGAGTTCAATGAGCGTGAAGCCTTTTTTATTCTTCAGAAGGCCCTTTCTTTTTTCTAACATGGTGTTCATATTAATCCTCCCGATATGTATTTTGTGCATTAAAAACTAAATATTTCCGTGCCATGATTATAGCATAGGACGTTTTGGTTGCATAGCATTATTTGCAAGAAATAAACACAATTTGAGTGCATGTGTACTATATTATAGAATTAAATAAAAGAGGCTCGAAAATATATTCTATTTTATCTTTTCATGCTATAATATCCCGTAGTAACAGTCTTGCTGCTATAGGGGGGATGCCGGATGAATCTAAGTCTTTATTATATCTTTGCGGTTCTTGGCCCTGTTGTGTATATACCTGCCTTTATTCCCTTGTTCACAGGTATCATAATGTGGGTCGTTTCTTATGTTAAATATGATATAGGTGTATTAATGGAGGCCCGGCTTTACTTTGAATCTTTGGCAGGGACAGGTGAGGGTATAGAGGGTTGTGGCAGGGAGAATATTCTGCTTCTTGATGAGGCTGCAGATACTGATTCGGTTCATCTTCGCAAGGCCTGGGATGGTATGAGGCGTCAGCTTGATTTGGGGTTTGAAGGCGACTTTATTCCAGAGGGCAGATTCTTTTTTGACTTTGATCTGCTTGTTTTGGCGGATGAGCACAGGGAAAATGTCAATATGATGTGGAGGGTCTTTTTGGTTTTAGGCTTCTTCTCTGTACTTTTGCCCTTTGGTATAGCTTTTATTGCTGCTCCTATGGCTATCGCCCTTGCTTTGTATCTGGGCTTTGGCATTTTTCTTTTGCTTTGTTTTTGTTTTCTTCTTTTTACGCTGCTTGATAAAAGGGCCCGTGTTAGAGCTTTCAATGCTTTTTTGAATTTCATCTCCATGTTTGATCGAATCCTGCCTGTGGCAAAGGGGGATGTTGCCTTGTTTTCTGATGCTGCGGCAAGAAATAGGGAAGCTTCAGATGCTTTGGCTGTGAGCGTCAGCGATCAGCTTGATCGCATAGTAGATGGTTCTATAATTCCAATGCTTTGCGATTTTGTTGAAGCTGTGCTGAAAAACAACCTGACTCCTGCTGTTTTGGGGATAGGAGAGGCTTTGGATGCGGGTCTTTCTAAGACGCTTGAGGTTCAGGAAAAGGGCATGGAGAAAATGACAGACGATTTTTCCAGGTTGCTTGGACAAGCTGTCAAGGTAAGGGTAGATGAGCTCGCTGTTTCTGTAAATGAAGTTAAAGAAAGCGTTTCGGGGTTAAACGATAATCTCAGGGATCACGTGAGGCTTCTTTCGGAAACGACGCTGCAAAATCTAAAAGCTCAGCAGGTGGAGATGAAGAACATAGGGGCTTCTTTTACGGATACCCTTACAAATACGCTTGAAACACAGATGATTGCGATGTCAATGACTGTCGGCGATCTTGGAGGTCAGCTTGAGAATCTCGGCCACAGCTTGCGAAACAACACAGAGAATCTTATGGAAACCGTGGAGGCTTCCTTAGTCCTGCAAAGGGATCAGGCGGAAAAATCCATAGCCTTGCAGGATGAAAGAAATATCTTCTTAGTTGAACAGCAATCAAAGCAGATGGAGGCTGTGGCTTCATCCTTTAGCGATGCCTTAAGCACTACGCTTGGTGAAGGTATAAGCGGGTTGAATGGTGAGCTTTCTAGGGTGCAAGGCTTGATGGGTGAGATGGGGGCAAGCCTGTCGGATAATTTAGTCAGGCTTTCTGCCATGCTCGATGAGCAGCACGAGGTGCTGAATCAGTCTTCTAAGATGCTGATCGACTCTAAGGACTATCAGATGACCGCGATAGAGGAAACCCGACACATACAGGAAAAATATCTTGAAAATAACGATGCCCTCGTTATGCACATGCAGAATATGTCGGGTGTCGTGGATGATTTTACAAAGCAGACCGATGTGTTTACAAAGGACGCTTTTCGTTTTATAGCGGAAACTAATGAGACTCAGGAGAAGCTATCCGTCGGTATCAGGCTTTCTCAGGATAAGCTGGAGGCGGCTGTAAATGAGACTATAAGTCAATATTCAAAGATGAATGACATGCTATCCTCTATGATGGATCAGATCACAGGAAGGATGAATGAGGCCATGATAAATGCCGGAAAGGAAATAGCATACGGCATAAAAGAGGTTACCGCCGATAATGCGGAGGCTATAGGCGATCTTGCAAAGGAGGCGGAGAAGTTGAGATCTGACTATGCGACTCTTTTCTCCGGCATAGAGGGCGTCACGGAAAAAGTGATCGATGATATGGATTATGAGATAAAGACCATCATTCAAAGGATGTCGGAGGATATCGGATCAATGCTTAAGGAGAATACAAATGCCAACGCTGCGATTCTTGAAGGCTATAAAGATAATACGGTGGATCTTCTTCAATCCTTTGATGAACAGGCAAGGAGCATAGGATTGTATGCGAAGGAGATAAATCTCGACATCACCGAGCTTACAGAAAGTCTTAAGGAGTCCGTAGCTGAGTTTACGGATCATATAAAAGAGGGCGTCAAATTCACTCTAAGCGAGTTTGACAGCGGGCTTGCGGAGCTTACATACAGGATGGCCAATACGGTTGAGGGCATCAGCGATGCAGTTGAAGCGCTGCCTGAGGTGTTGAATCAAAGATGATCAGTAAAAATGCCGCAGACATATTTTCGAAAGATATGGGAAGCCTTAAAAATGTGCTTTTGGGCCTGCGGGGCAGGTTTTATACCAAAGAGGAGTTCCCCTTCCTTACACGGGACACCTTTACGTTAAATGTGCTGAATGAGGCTTTGAAGGTTCCAAAAGACAGACTTTCAGCCTACAGCTGCCGGCTTAACGGAAAGGATCTTGACGCCTTGATG
>CAZHBR010000103.1:3456-6080 GCA_964530755.1 uncultured Oscillospiraceae bacterium
CAGATGAGCGTAAAATCAAGTGTGCGATACGGATTCTTGAAAACAGATGGTCAAAAAGGCTTGCCAGGCTTCTTACGATACTTTATCAGTACAATTACGAATCTTTGGGCTTAAACAGGGCATTGCGCGAGTTGTCCTTTTCAATGGCAAAGGGTAAAGAAAAAGGGGACCCGGACGAGAATGTATTTATAAGGGGGTTCGGGAACAAGGAGGATAAGGTCAAGGCCGCATGTGAGGCGATATATGAATGGGATATGTGCATAGATCGGTGCTTTTTTGATCTTAAAATAAGAATAGAAAGCCCCTTGGCAAAGCAGGCGATGTTCATGTTTTTATGCGATGCTCCAAAGGAGGGCATTGAAAAAAACCGTCTGCACATAGTGAGGGCGATTGAAAGCAGGAACGCCGAGGATATATATGGGGTTGTGAACAATTATTTATCGCGATTTAGCATGGGAGATTATGATGATGGAATCAATCTGACCATATTGCATAAGCTAGGACGCGATTTTGACTCATCTAAATGGCAGGAATATGATGCCGGGATCAAAGGGGAATTCGCCAGATGGGTGTACCTTCATGACCTCAAGATTCACTCCCTTCCTTTCCCAAGAAAATACGACATTTTATCGAAATACTGGCACAGGCTTATCGATAGCCGGAGGATAGACAGCGAGGATTTGATGATAATGGATTTCGGCGATCTCGTTATAGTTGATGTCTCAACCGATCCCTTTTCCTATTTCTTTGAAAAGGGAACCTTTGAAAGGGAATTGCGGACGTGGAAGGAGGGGCATTCGGAGGAGGAAGAATACAGGCCGGTATTTCTATCATCCGACAGGAAGCATCCATCGGCCAGGGACTACATGATAGAGGAAATCGAAAGCCCATGCATCATGTTCGGTTACGGGGGTATCGATATCCTCTACATACGCGAGATGCTGGACATCAAGATGGGTCTTGAGCCGGATATGAGAAGAAGGCAGCTTGCTAAGCTTCTTGGAAGGAAAATATAATACTAAAAGAATAAAGAAAAATACCAAAAAACTATTTTTTCACCTGCCAAAGCTGAGGTGATTATGCCTGATGATAAAAAAGGGCCAAAGGGTAAAGCGGATTTCATCGTGGCTCTGCCTGAAATCATAAGCGGAATTGATACTATTGCTCCGTAAAGAGAAGCCATGAAAAGCGATAGAAGTATCAGCCGCCAGCCGAGAAAAAATCCTGCCGCCGCCATCAGCTTTATATCTCCGCCACCTATGCCGTTTTTGAATATTAGGCCCAGTATGAGAAGGGGAACAGAGGCGGCAAAGAAGCCGATTATCCATGTGTGCCACGGGATCACACCAAGAAGGAAGCTCGCGTAAATTATCTTTGCGACAGCCAGGATGAGTATTGCAATGACAAGACCGTCGGGAATAATCTGGTGTCGAAGATCGATAAAGGATATGACGATTAAAACAGAAAATACTGCGGCGTTGAGAAGGGAAAGCACCGAAATATCATAAACATAAAAAACTAATAGAAATAAAAGCGCATTTAACAGCTCTACCACCGGGTAAAGCGGTGAGATTTTTGCCTTGCAGTCCTTGCATCTCCCTTTCAGGATTGCATAGCTTAAAAGCGGTATGTTGCAATACCAGGGGATGAGAGAACCACAGTCAGGACACCTGGAGCGCCCGGCGACGAAGGATGTTTTTTCAGGTATTCTGCAGATGCATACGTTCAGGAAGCTGCCTGTAAGGAGCCCGAACAGGAATACTGCAGCCGGAATAAAGAAAAAGAATTCTTCTCGCATCAGGCCCTTCCCCTTTCGTTTTAATTCATTATATATTATCATATAGAAATTAATAGTTCAAAGATGGAGACGGAAATATGGATAGGAAACAAAGAAGGCTGGGAGAAGTGTTGGTGGAATCCGGGTTTGTGACCCAGGCCCAGTGCGATGAGGCGCTGAAGGTATCGTCAGAAAGCGGCAACGTCCTTGGAGAAACGATGCTTGAGCTTGGCTATATCGATGAGAAGACCCTTTATAAAGGGCTTGAATATTTGTTTCGCGTCCCCTATGTGGAGCTGTCCTCCACTGTGATCGATAAAGATGCGGTAGGCACTATAAGCGAGGCCCTGGCAAAAAAATATAATATGATTCCCATAAAAAAAGAGGGCAACACGCTCACTGTCGTTATGCCGGATCCTTTAAACTTCTACGCCATAGATGATGTGAAAAATGCCACGGGCATGGATGTTGAAATATCGATATCGCCAAAAAAGGACATATCGGGGGCCATCGACCGCTATTACGGGAGTGAAATCGCAGAGAAGGCTTTTGAGGATCTCAAGAAAGAATACAGCAAACTCAGCATGTCGGGTCTAAGCGAGATATCAGAAAGCGAAGTGGCAAACGCGCCGGTCGTACGTCTGATAAATTCCTTACTGCAGCACGCGATAAAATCAAATGCAAGCGACATACATATCGAGCCTACCGAGACGGAATTAAAAGTGAGATTCCGCATAGACGGGCAGCTGCAGGAGGTTATGACATCGTCTATGTCTGCTCATCCGGCTATTACAACGCGTATAAAGATTATGAGCGGAATGGACATAGCGGAAAAAAGGGTACCCCA
>CAZHBR010000104.1:0-6062 GCA_964530755.1 uncultured Oscillospiraceae bacterium
GGACAGTTTATAGGCATCCATCTTCGTTATCGCTTCTGTTTCCTCGACGTTGCTGATGAGCTCACTCATGACATCTTTGAATCCCTTTTCCCCTGCTGCCCCAGATGATTCCGAAAGCTTCGGGCTTCCCCCATGAAGGGATTCTGTCCCCTTCGGGCTCAGAAGAGATCCTATCGGAATTATCGCCATTTTTCATACCTCCGTTTACCGGCTATTTACCTATTTCCAAGGCCTTCAAGGCCATCGCCTTTATCGCATTGAAAGCCGTCACATTGGATTCATACGCCCTGCTTGCACCTAGCAGATCGATCATCTCCTTAGTCGTATTCACGTTAGGAAGCATCACATACCCTTCTTCATTCGCATCGGGATGAGACGGATCGTATACCGGAATGAAAGGTGCAGGATCCCCGACAATTCCGTTCACCGAAACACCTCCCATGCCCTTTGACGCTTTTAAAAGGGCATCCTGGAAGCTGCCCCCCCCTTCCATGCTGTTTAGAATCACCATTTTTCTTCGGTAGGGACCGCCATTTTCGGTCCTCGTAGCCTGGGCATTTGCAATATTTTGAGCTATTACATCCATGCGCAGCTTCTGCGCGGTTAACCCTGAACCTGATATGTTAAAAGACCTTAAAAAATTCATTTTTACCGTTTCCCCTCACTTATTGCATAGCGCAGTCTCGAATAAAAATCTGCCATCGCTCTTGTTAAAAACTGATATTGAATTTGAGTCTTTGCCATTTCAATGTTTTCGACTTCTAAATTGACGCTGTTTCCATCGGCCCGCTCCGAAAAAGATTGATCTTCAATATACCGCACCTTTGAATTTAGAATTGGCTGAAACGTTTCTCGGCCGGAAAAGCCTGTTTTCCCAAGCCTTTGCACCTCGTTTTTTAACTCATTCTCAAAGCTCACCTTCACCGCTTTATAGCCTGGCGTCTCGTGGTTGGCGATATTATTTGCAATGGCCTTTTGCCTTTGCCAGCTGCCGTCTAAAGCCTTTTTCATTAAGGCAGATGCTATGGAATCTCCTATCATCTTCAGCCCTCCACATAAAAAAACCATCTTCGCAAATGATGCTAAGATGGCAAAGGACCGCAATTTTTCCGCCGCTTATATTACCTGCAGCAACCAGGCTGTCATAGTGCATTCTTTTACACCTTAGACCCTATGGTTTTGCGTCCTTGCCTTTTAGCAAGTTTGCCCTTTATACAGTAACTACCAGATAATTGTAACTATTTCATGTTTTTTTTGTTATGGTTATTATATTAGCATAGTCCTATTACAAAAAGCAACATATTTGTACAAGTTATTTAATATATTTACTTAGCGCAAATAGTATGCCAAAATATAGGGAGGCGTGACAAAAAATATTTATAAGATATTTCATCTTTTCCTAAAGTTTTTATCCAAGGAGCCGACATAAAAGCTGAAGGGAAAGCATCGAAGCCTTTTGGCAGTTTTCATAGATAACGAAACGAGGGGGTTAATTCATGGAAATTTCGTTCGTAAACAAAAATAAGGCCGTACAGCCGCAGCAGGTGCGAGATAATGCATCGGACCCAGTAAGGAATATCCAGACAGAGGAAAACAGCAAATACGTACAGAAAAACAAGGTGGACAGCGCGGAAATATCAAGCAGCAGCACCGGAACATTTGATGACAAAAGAATCACCGTTGCAAAATCAGCAATACTTTATGAGGTTTCAGTCAAGACATCCGAGGACCGGATACAGGAGCTTAAAGCTGCTGTAGAAAAAGGCGAATACGATGTTCCTGCAAACATACTGGCAGAAGAGATACTGAAAAAATGAACACACAGGTATTAAATGATTTTCATAGCTACCTTTGCAGGATACTGACGCTCTACGAGGATATTTTACCGGTGATCAAGCAAGAGCTAAAGGCGATCCAAACCGGCGATATAGCATCTTTGAATGAAAATCTGAAGGTCCAGCAGGCCCTGCTTCACGGGACAAGGGATTTTGACGAAAAAGTATCGGATTATATAAAAAAGCTTAACCTGGAAGCAGACAACCTTTCCTGCTTCATTCAAAGCATCCCGGAAGACCGGCGGATGCGCTTTTACACCATCCTGGGACGCTTTGCCGCGGCCGTTCAGGATGTCACCTTTTACAAAGACAAATGCCGGCTGCTGCTGATGGCCAGACTTCACAACATAGATAAGGCCCTTTCCGGCAAAAGGAGCGCTGCAGAAAACAGAACGTACGAAATAGATGCAACGGCGGAGAGTGCGACACTTTTAAAATCCTTTGAAACCACAATATAGCACAGGAGAACCACCATGAGACCGACATTTTTGGCATTTCATACAGCAAGCAGGGCCCTTGCAGCAAGCCAGGCGAATATCGATGTAACAGGAAACAATATCGCCAACGTCAACACTGCGGGCTATACAAGGCAAAGGGTAGATCAAAACTCCATTTCAAGCGGAGGCTACACCCAAAAGTATGTGCTTCAAGGTGCCACTGTGGGCCTGGGGGTGGAGATATCGCGAATAAGCCAGATCAGGGATCCTTTCCTGGATGCCCGCTATCGCGAGCAGGCATCGGAAAACGGTAAGCTCGACACCATACTGGCAGGGCTAAGCGATATAGAAAGCATCTTTGATGAAGCCTCAACCGACGGACTTTTGAATGAGCTTTCAAATTTCATAAATGAGCTGCAGACACTTTCCGAGACTCCGTCTGCAGGGGATATTGCCTTGATAGCAAGGACCGCGGCCCAGAAGGTTACTCAGATGATGAACGTATATTCTAATCAAATAACCCAGGCAAGAAATCAGCAGATATTCGATTTATCCAGAATCGTAATCGACAATGACATAAACACTAAAGTCAAGGGTATAGCCGATCTCAACGATCAGATACGCAAGGAACAGACTTACGGCAACGTTCCAAATGAACTATTGGATAAAAGGAATCTGTTGCTGGATGAATTGTCTGCCCTTGTAAACATCAAGGTCAGCACCATTCCTGAAAAAATATCCGAAGATCTGATTGTCGAGCGCCTGACAGTGTCCTTGTATGACACAACCACAGGCACCTCAATCGGCCTTGTAGACAGCGGTATGTTCAACACCCTTTATGTAACGGATGACTCGGGCAAAGTTACTATCGGCATAGCAGGCAGCTTCGGCATAAGGGAGAACGCCGACATTACCGCATTCTTCTCCGGAGGCTCCGTCCGGGGTTATTTGGATCTCATAAACGGCGAGGGGATAAATGAATTTCGAGGCACCCCGTACTACCAAAACTCCATGGATATCCTTGCATCTAATCTGGCCAGGGTGTTGAACGATCTAAACACCATAGATCCCGACAATGATCCGAAGCCTCTTTTCTCCGCATCGGGAGGAGGCCCGATAACTGCAGCCAATATCAGAATATCTGATGAGTGGTTAGCCGATGCCTCCTTCATCACCACAACCCTGTACGGAGCCGATGGCGGCGATAACATAATGAGAATGATATCGGCACTGGATAAAGAAACCGAATTCTATAAAGATGCCGAAAACCCCTCCTTGGGTCTGATGTTCAAAGGCAGCTTTCACGATTTCTTATCGGCACTCATAGGAGAGGCTGCATTGGATACCGAACTGCATCATAACTATTCAAACACCTCATTGGACGTGTTATCCGGCCTTTTCACCGCAAGAGAATCCATTAAAGGTGTATCGCTGAATGAAGAAGGCATAAACTTGATGGCATACCAAAAGTCCTATAACGCCGCTATGCGCTATTTCACGATCTTAGATGAAGCAGTAGATGCGATCATAAACAGAATGGGAATAGCCGGCCGTTAAACCGGAGGAGAAAACTATGAGAATTACGAATAAAATGATAACAGCCCAATATACGCGGTCGCTGAACAATCTGTCGATTGAACTGAACAGACTGAACACTCAGGTAGCCTCGGAAAGGAAGTTTGCAAAATCATCAGAAGATACCTCTGCCGCAATCAAGGCTTTTCAAATCCGAAAGGATCTTGCAAAAGCGGAGGGCTATCAAAACAATATAGCCCATGCTAAGGCTTCTCTTACAGATGCGGAATCGGCACTTGCCCACATAGAGGAGCTCCTGAAAACATCAAAAGAAAAGATAATTTTTGCATTGAACGGAACACAAAGCGAGGCGGAAAGAGCGATAGTGGCAACGGAGCTCCGCAACATTCAGGACCAGCTGTTTCAGACCCTCAATTCCAATTCGTCAGACAGCTATTATTTCGGGGGCACTAACACAAGCAAGCGGCCTTTTGAAATAAAAGACGGAAAGCTCCAATACAACGGCTATTCTTTAGAACTGCCTCTTCCTGATGGTTCACAAGATGACAATGAAGCCTTGCTGGAAACCCTCGAAAAAGATTCATTGTATGTAGATATCGGCTTAGGCGTGAGTTTTGATGAGCAAAGCGGGAAAATCGATGACAGCACGGTTTTCGATTACTCTATTGCCGGTATCAATATCGTCGGCAAAGGGAGCGCAACCATTGAAAATGAAACCGTTTCGGCAAACATGTATGACCTTCTTGGGGCCCTGGCAGATGAATTCGAATCCGGAACCTACTCGCATGACAAAGCGAATTCACTGTTTAGCCTGTTAGGAGATGCCGCTGATAATATAAGCAAATGCATGACAAAGATAGGGGCGAAAACCTCATATCTTGAATTCATGACCGAAAGAATGGAGGATCGAACCTTCAACCTTAAGGAGCGACAGGTGTCGGTAGAAGGCATTGATCCTGCCGCTGCCATAATCGAATTCGAATCCCAGAAATTTGCCTACGCGGCAGCTTTGCAGATGGGCACAAAGGTAATACAACCGACGATTTTCGACTTCATGTCTTAACATCAAAAGGAGGTGAGAAAAAGTGCAGCAGCTTATCACTATAGAAACTGTTCCTATATCCATAAGATATGTGGAAAAAGCTCCGGAACCGAAAAAGGATGAAGGCGGGACAAAGGCATTAAAACCCGAAAAAAACGGCCACATGATAAAACCCGATAAAGGACAAAGCAGGCGAGACTCTTTTGTGCAAAATCATACTGTAGATGCATACAATCTCACCTATACGGCTACTGCCCGCTATTCTGACAACAGCGTTCTTCGAATGATAGCCAAAATGAATGAAACGGAAGACGATCCTGTCATATTTCAGCAATTCAGCAAAGGCATTCAAAATATGATACATCAATTCTTAGAGCAAAGACCAGAACCGGCATTTGAATCCCAAAGCATGCAGCTTGATTTCGATTTCAGCAGCATAGGAGATTCCGCGCCAGGCTCAGGAAACAGCGGATACGTCTTTACCCCTCCAAGCTTTGAGCTTGAGATACTGGAAAGACCGAAGGTAGTAATAAAATACGTAGGAGGTCCAATCTACATCCCAAAGAGCGCGGACCCGAACTACGAAGCCCCCGATAAAATAGACGCAAAAGCGTGAAAGAAGGGAGAGCTATGATAATCAATACAAGAGATTTTGGAGATATAGAGGTTGAAGATAGCGACCTTTTCAACTTTCCCGAGGGCATCTACGGCTTTGAGGAGGATACCTGCTTTGCACTCTTTCATAAAAGCTTCGACAATGTCCCCTTCCTCTACCTCCAATCCGTAGAGAACATAGTCCCCTGCTTTTTGATGTTTGAGCCCCGCGACTTCTATTCGGATTATACCCCACTTCTTTCTGATGAGGATTTAGGGGCCCTTGGAGCAGAAAGTCCAAATGAGCTTCTATTCCTTGTAATCGCAAACGTGTCTGATTGCATAAAGGAAATGTCGATAAACATAAAAAGTCCGATAGCGCTAAATCCCAAAACGAACATCGGAAGACAGGTAATACTGCTAAACAGCGATTACACCGTAAGATACCGGCCCTTTTCAGATGAAAGAACAGGAGGCTCCTCATGTTAGTCATAAGCAGGAAGCCGGGTGAATCTCTGATCATCTCCGACAACATCAGGATAACTCTCCTATCACTTTCAAGCGATAAAGTTGCAATAGGAATTGATGCACCTAAATCCGTAAAAGTTGTGCGGGAAG
>CAZHBR010000105.1:0-6031 GCA_964530755.1 uncultured Oscillospiraceae bacterium
GATCTGCATACCGTGATGATCAATGCCGCAAGAGCGGATATAGCGTTGCAGACCATGGTGCAGTTAAGAAATAAGGTGCTTGAGGCCTATTCGGAGGTCATGAGGATTAACCTGTAAAAGAGGGTTTTTCAGTAAAAAGCTGGGACAACTATAAGCTTTTTGCTACAACTATATTACATTTAAGCATATTAATGTTAACAATTTATCTCTTTAAAGGGAGAATAATGCCTGTATGAATGAGCAGATAACTAAAACACTGGCCCCCATCAAACAGTTTTGGGCCGCCACCTCCATAGGTGTCAAAAAAATGATAATTATCGGCACGATCATAGCGGTCGCCGCCGCGGCGGGTTTAAGCATTTTTCTCAATGTCAAGGATTATGTAGTTATTTATGACCGGCTGACGTCCACCGAAACCTCGGAAATACTCGCACAGTTGCAGCAGATGAAGGTCGATGTGAAGGTGGACGGCTCGGGATCCATAATGGTTCTTAAAAAGGACGAATCGCGGGTCAGAATGGCCCTTGCCACGGCGGGATATCCAAGAAGCGGTCTAAGCTATTATATGATTGAACAAGGCGGCGGTATGCTGACTACAGATTACGAAAGGCAGCAGTATGTGAACATGCAGCTTCAGGAAAGAATAGCAGCAAGCATAAAAACCTTAGACGGTGTAAGAGATGCCATAGTCACGATAACTCCCTCTGATGACAACGTCTTTTATCTGCAGGAAAAGGAGCCCCCTTCCGCCTCGGTTATCATCCATATGGAAAACGGGAACACCCTCGGGGAAAGTCAGGTTTCGGGGATTCAAAATCTTGTTGTCAAATCAGTTGCCGGTCTTGCCCGCGAGAATGTGGCCATTTCCGATAGCAGCGGAAACGACCTTACAGGAAACAGCGGCACGGACATAGCCGGTTTTTCAAAGATAAGCATAACAAGGAAGATAGAAAGCGATATAAAAAAGAAGATACTATCTGTTCTGGAGGGGCCTTACGGAGGCTCCAACCTAAGAATATCGGTCTCGGCTACTGTTGATACCGATGATCTTTTTAAAGAGGAAAAGCTGTATACGCCTTCGCCCGACGGAAACAACAGCGGCGTGATCAGCGAGGAAACGAGAAACGAGGAATCCTCATCGACGACTAATCCGGAGGGGGGGATAGCAGGGACATCGAGCAACTCGGAGATTCCCACATATCCCGTCTTTGGAAATCCGGGCGAAAGCGAATCCAGCAGCTCAAGCGAAAGTACCAAATATGTGGTCAGTCAGGTCATTTCCCAGTTTCAAAAGGACGGGGCAAAAATAGAAGACGTATCGATAGGCATAGCTATTGATAAAGCGGTATTTGAACCGGAGGAAGAGGAAAAAATAACCCGTCTTGTAGCTTATGCTGTGGGGGTTGATTCTGAAAACATAGCGGTAGAAAATTTTGAATTTTATACCCCCGATATGCCGGCAAAGGAGCCTTTAGAGGAAGGCATGAACAGGATGTTCATATACATTGGAGCAGCGGGCGTAGTTGTTCTTTTAGCTGCTGCTTTTGGAATAACGGTGCTGTTTAGAAAAAGACGCAAACATGCGGAAATACCGGAAGCGGTGGTTCCCATATCGGATGAGGAGGCTCTAAATGAGCTGTTTGGGGAAGAGACTGTTCCGCAGATCACCCCGGTTAAGGATGCAAGAAGAGAACAGATAAAAGATTTCGCCCTTTCAAATCCTGAAATAGCGGCACAGATGATACGTTCCTGGTTAAAAAGCGATGACGGCTTATGAGAAGAGAGTTGTTGAAATATGGATAGACTAAGTCCACGTCAAAAAGCGGCGCAGATAATAATATCTTTAGGCTCAGATGCGGCCTCGGGGATTTACAAGCATTTGCAAGAAGAAGAGGTTGAAAGGCTGACCTATGAGATCACCAGGCAGCAAAGCGTTCCTCCTGAGGTGGCGGATGAGGTCATCGATGAGTTTTACGGGTTATGCGTGGCGCAAAAAGTATATTTGGAGGGCGGCATCACCTATGCGAAAAACGTATTGGAAAAGGCTTACGGAGTGCAGCAGGGAACGGCTTTGCTTGAAAGGGTGACAAAGACCCTCCGGACCAAGGCGTTTGCGTTTATACGCAAAACGGATTATAAAAACCTGATGAATATGATTGTAAATGAGCATCCCCAGACCATCGCATTGATTCTTTCCTATGCCAGAGCTGATCAGGCTTCCTCAATAATAGCCGAGCTTCCAAAGGATGTAAGGGTCGAGGTGGTAGAGAGGATAGCGAAAATGGACAGGACCTCTCCTGAGACTATTCGCCATGTGGAGGCCATTTTAGAGAAGAAGTTTGAATCGGTGCTTTCTGTTGATCTGCTTGAAGTAGGAGGTATAAATTACATTGCAGAGATAATGAACAAGATCGACAGGGGGACTGAAAAATTCATATTTGATGAGCTTGGCAGAAAGGATCCCAAGCTGACGGAGGAGATCAGAAACCGCATGTTCATCTTCGAGGACATAATCACTTTGGATTCCCTGTCGATTCAGAAATTCCTAAGGGAGGTCGATACAAAGGATATGGCAATCGCCTTAAAGGGAGCCAACAAAGAGGTTACAAATATCATATTTGCAAATATGTCCCAGCGAATGGGCGAGACGATTCAAAGCGAGATAGAGTATCTGCACAATGTCAGGGTCAGAGATGTGGATGAGGCTCAGCAAAAGATAGTCGCTATAATAAGAAGGCTTGAAGAAGAAGGGGAAGTAGTAATTACCAAGGGCGGAAAGGATGATATCATTGTCTAGCATTGTAAAATCCAATTCTTTTTATATTCATTCCGGTAAGGATGAGGCAGGCGCTGAGCTAGGCAGGCCCCAGGCGGAATCCGATAAAAGCCGCAAGAGAATACTGGAGCAGGCCATCAGAAAATCGAAGCATATCTACGATGAAGCTGTTAAGCGGGCAGATGCCGCAATTGAAAGCGCCAGGGATGAAAGCATATTCATAAAGACTGAGGCGGAGCAGCGCGGATACAAAGAGGGTTATTCTAAGGGGCTTTTAGACGGTGCGGCAGAGGCAAGAAAGCGTTCGCAGGAGGGGTTAAAAGAACTGGATGATCTAGTTTCTGCGATCAGGACGGAGCGGGAGAATGCGATAAGAAGATATGAAAAGGATATCTTGAAAATCGCATTTGCGATATCGAAAAAAATTATGAGGCAGCATATTGAGTCCGATGAAGACGCCCTGCTTCACATGCTTGAGGATATGATACATGAAAACGAGGCGGGAATGAGGATATTTTTGCCCGAATACAGCAAAACCCTTGATGTGACGATAGACAAAGGCACCGCAAAGAGATTGCGAAAAGTTTTTAAAAACGTAAAAGTCATAGTGACCCGGGATGATGATTTCATAATGGCTGAAACAGAAAACGGAATGGTGGATGTGAGCATTCCCGTTCAGCTTAAGCAGCTGCAGGATGCCTTGCAATTGGATTGATTATGAACACAGATATGATATGCAAAATAATACAGGATACCTCTACCTATCGATATTACGGAAAAATCGATAAGGTTATCGGAATGATGATAGAGTCCGTCGGGCCGGAGTGTAAAGTGGGTGACCTTTGCAACATCTACAGCGACGGATTGACAGATCCGATCAGGGCAGAGGTTGTCGGCTTAAAAGGCAACAAGGCACTTCTTATGCCCTATGAGGAACCGGAAGGCATCGGTGCGGGAGCCCTGGTGGAAACGACGGGGGCTTCTCTTAAAATAGGAGTGTCCAGGGGCTTGATCGGGCGTGTAATCAGTGCAACAGGCGAACCAATAGACGGCAAGGGTCCGATTACAGGCTGCGAATGGTGTGAAGTGCAAAGCGTCAGTGCAAATCCGTTAAAACGACCGAGAATAAACGAGGTTTTAGAATTTGGAATCAAGGCCATAGACGGACTGCTTGCGATAGGCAAAGGGCAAAGGATGGGTATTTTTTCCGGGAGCGGAGTGGGGAAAAGCACTTTGATGGGAATGATCGCAAGAAACGTAAAGGCGAGCGTAAATGTCATCGCCTTGGTAGGTGAAAGAGGCAGGGAGGTGCGAGAGTTCCTGGAAAGGGATTTAGGGGATGAGGGGCTATCGAGATCTGTGCTGGTGGTGGCTACGTCGGATCAGCCCCCTATGCAGCGGATGAAATGCGCTTTGGCAGCTACGACCATAGCGGAATATTTTAAAGATAAGGGTGAGGATGTTCTTTTGATGATGGATTCTCTGACACGATTTGCAATGGCCCAAAGGGAGATCGGCCTTGCTACGGGAGAGCCCCCTGTGGCAAGGGGCTATACTCCTTCAATTTATTCCGCCCTTCCCAAGCTTTTGGAACGGACCGGAAATTTTGAAGGAGGCTCCATAACGGGCATATATACCGTTTTGGTGGAGGGCGATGATGTGAATGAACCCATATCAGATACTGTCAGAGGTATTATTGACGGTCATATAGTTTTATCAAGGAAGATAGCAATGCGGAATCATTACCCTGCGATAGACGTTTTAGGAAGCGTGAGCAGGCTTATGAACGACATAGTGAAAGAAGACCAGCTTGATACGGCAGGTGAAATGAGAAATCTTATATCGGTTTATGAGGCCAATTCCGATCTCATAAGCATCGGGGCCTATAAAAGCGGGAGCAATAAAAAGCTCGATGAAGCTATAAAGAAGATAGATGGGATAAATGAATTTTTACAGCAGAAGACAGATGAAAAGGTTACATATGAAGAAAGCATACAATTTATGAAGGCGGCAGTATCATGAGGAAATTTCAGTTTCATATGGAAAAGCTTTTATCCTACAAAGGTCAGGTTCTGGATAGCGAGATGATGAATCTTGCCGTGCTGAATAACATGCTTGAAAATGTTCAAAAAAGACTGGCGGCGCTGGAAAACGAAGCCGAAAAATGCAGAAACGAATACCAGAATGAAATTGAAAATCAGCTGACGCCTGCGGGCTGCCGCACGTATGCATCCTATGACAAATACATCAGGGATCAGATGGATATTTGCACGATGGAAGCAGAAAGAATAAAAGAGCAGATCGAATGGCAAATCGACAGGATAAAAAGCCTGAAGGTGGAGACCAGATCCCTTGAGACCATAAAGGAATCAAGATTTGATGAGTATAAAAAAGAAAATCTGAAAAAGGCCGAGCTGTTTATCGATGAATTTGTAGCAAGAAGCAGAATAGTTAACAAGGCCTATTAAAAATCAAGGAAAGGAGTGAGGATTATTCAGCGTAAGTTAAAGGAGAGGAGGTGAAAATGTGATATTTCAGATGAACCTGTCCGTATTCTCATTGTTCCCGTGCGAGGATTTGATCACGATGGAAAGGAGGGATATTTCAAAAAATGAAGAAGGATGTTTATTTCAGTATTTGTTCAATCAGGCCCTGGAAAAACAGCCGCCCGCTGAATGCATCTCCCTTCCTGCGTTTGAGAAATATGAAACAGAGGGCGAGGAAATGTATTTCGGTGTGGACGACCCAACTGTCAGGCCACAGCAAAAACAGGATTTTGAACTGATTGAAAATGGCGAATTCTTCACTGCGTCCGCCTTTGGGCGTATGAAAGAAGAACCGAAGGAACCAGTCCTTAGGGAGATGCACAAAGTGCAAAGGGTTGAAAAGAACCGCATCGGGGCTTTATCCAGGGGCGTGGAAGCCGCGGTGGAACAAAAGCCTGTAGAATCAGGCAAGGCGGCTGATGTTAAGGAAAGTTTCGCTTCATCAAAAGCTGCAGAAGGAATTGGGATATCGGATACAGGGGATAAAAAAATTAAACCCGAAGCTGCAGCCGGGGTCAAGCCAGGTCCGATCGACAAAAAGGGGATGAAGGATTTGCCCGCCGCAGCACCGGTTCAGGAAAATCTTCAAAAAGTTGAAATTACAAAAAGCGAAAAATCAGAACCCTATAACCAAATAGGGCAGGAAATACTAAAGAGGGTTGAGAATAAAAAGCCGGTGGTATTCACGATGCAGCTTGAGCCTAAGGAT
>CAZHBR010000106.1:0-5934 GCA_964530755.1 uncultured Oscillospiraceae bacterium
CCCGCTTCCGCTTTTGCCCATTAAAGCCGTCACCTTCCCTTCAGGAAGGGTCATGTTCAAGTTATCAAGAACATTTTTCCCGCCGTATTTCTTTGTAATTCCATCTACGGATACTGTCATTTGGACACACCCTTTTCGAGGCGTTTTTCAAACAAACCGATTAAACCCAAAAATGCGCGCTCAAACAGCCAGCTTATCATCACAATGACTATGGTCCAGCTGAAAAGCTCTGCCGTGCTTAAAAAAATCTTTGCCTGATACAGGCGCTCACCTATGCTTCCTACCGGCAGGCCTATCACCTCTGCTGCTATCCCGCTCTTCCAGCAAAGCCCCAGGCCGATCTTGCTTCCCGATGCAAAATAGGGCATAATGCCGGGAATATATATGGCCCTCATCCTTTTAATTAAAGAGACCCGAAATACTTTCGCCATCTCAAGCAATTTCGGATCCGTCTGAAGAATTCCCTCAAGCACGTTTGTATAAATGATCGGCAGCACCATCAAAAAACTGATTATAGTAGAAAGGTTTCTGCTGCCCGACCAGATCAGTACCAGTATAATAAAGCTCGCTACCGGTATGGTTTTTATCACGTTGATAAAGGGAACAAGCAGAATACGAACCAGCCTTGAAAATCCGCTTGCCATAGCTAAAAGTATACCGATTGTAACAGCTGACAAGAAACCGCCGACGATCCTGATGAACGAGAACTTCACCGTAATCCAAAACCCGGATTCTCCGACGAGGGTAAAAAGCGTTTTCACTACTGCCGCGGGGGAAACCAGGATCAAATCCTGTGCTATGATCTGGCTGACGATCTGCCAAACCGCCAGCCAAAACAAAATCACAAGCACAAGCTCAGCTTGTTTTTTACCTTTGATAATAGAAATCATCTTCCGGCAAAGCTCCTCCTACTGATTGAGGATTGGCGTCAAACAATACAGACAGGTAGCCTCCTACCTTCTGCTTCATTTCATCCCCTTCGATATAGGTAATATTACATGCCGGAATCGCTTTTGCAGCTATTGCAGCCTTAGGAACAATTCCATATTTCTCGATGAGCACCCCTGCATCCTCTGTGTTTGCATTGACATATTCGGTGGAAGCTTTATATTCATCAAGAAATTCTGAAAAGGCCTCCCTGTTTTCCTCGGCAAAAGATTTTCTTACTAGAAGCACCCCGGTAACCAGACTGCTTCCTTCCCCTACTTTATCCCATTCCTCCTGAAAGCTTAAAGCCGTCCTCACCTTATCATTTTGCATCTGCACTATGGTCACAAAAGGCTGGGGCATTACCGCAATGGCGTTTTCCTTCTCTGCAAGCATAACAGCCAACTCCGTCGATTCGCTTTTATACTCGATAGTCAAATCCTTCCCCGAGTCTATTCCGTTTTGTTTAAGCAGGTAATTCAATCCGTATTCGGGTGTGGTGCCTTTTCCTGTACTGTAGATCGTTTTGCCTTTTAAATCCTGAATCGTTTGGACGGTATCCCCGCTTTCAACAACATAGAGCACTCCAAGCGTGTTTATCGCGGCAACCTGTACCGCCCCCTCCGTTTTGTTGTAAAGCACGCCCGCAAGATTGCAGGGGACCAGGGCTGCATCCAGTTCTCCATTTATGAGCTTCGGCACTATTTCATCCGCTGTTCCGTACATGTTTACCTGGTAATCATGTGCAGTATCTCCTGCTTCCGCATCGTTCATCAATTTAACCATACCCATCGTCGTCGGACCCTTTAAAGATGCGATGCGAAATACTGTGGAATCTGCCGGTCCCTCGGATTCCTCCCCGTTGCCGCCGCAAGCAGTAAACGTCCAAAGCGCCAAAACCAGCACCGCCAATATACAAATCCACCTTTTCATAACAATTTCCTCTCCCTTTCAATGTCGCTATCGCAAATAACCGATCAGCGACTCCTGTTTGTTGCAGTCTTTGAATACACAGTTTTAATGCTCACATCCGGAAGCATTCCCAACTTTCCGGATAATGCGCTTATGACATCTCCCTCGGCATCGATGACGATGCTGATCACATTGATGTTTTCTCTGACGCAGGGAAGTCCCATCCTTCCCATTATATATTCGGAATAATCGTGAAGAACGGAATTTATTTTTTCTGCCGATTCTTTGTTTTCAACCACTATGCCTATGAGCGCTATTCTGGATTCCATTATGGCCTTCCCTTTCTCTATAACAATATATAAAAAACCCTTATGCGGGAGGGCACAAGGACAGCAGAAATTGACAGTAATGATGTTTCCGCCTTCCCACTCGGGTTAACCCCTGATGATCTCAGTACGAATTCTATTGTTGTTAATAAAATAACATTTTTTGAGAGATAAATCAACAGTTATTTTACATTTAAAAGAAATAGCGGATAAGGACTTGAAATTAAATTGCTCCGTTGTTAAAATGACATTCGTGAATTGAATCAAAACATTTCTTTTTCATCGTCTATCAGGAGGTTTACTTGAATGATTATAGGATTGGCAATAATTCTGCTGGCAATATTAACTATCCCTTTTATTGTTAAAAAAGTTGAACATAATCTGGAGATTTTCCTTTTTACCATGGGCCTTTTGGCAGCCACTGTATCGAGGGTCATGTCCATGCACCTCGTATCAGAGATATTGCATAACAGAATGCTCTACTTCATCACCGCGGCTGTTTTGATTGCAGGATTGCTGTTTAAATTCACAGTCGTAAAAATCAGATCAGGCATGAACACCATCTCTCATAAGGTAAGTATGCCTGTTATCATGTTTTTAATCATCGTCGTATTGGGATTTATATCGAGCATCATAACAGCGATTATCGCATCCTTGGTGTTGGTGGAAATGGCACAGGCTCTTCCTATATCGAGAAAGCTGAGGGTTCGTTTTGTCATAATCGCATGCTTTTCCATTGGCCTTGGTGCTGCGCTGACTCCCATCGGTGAGCCCCTGGCGACCATCGTCGTATCTGTCCTGAATGAAGATTTTCTGTTTCTCGCCCGCACCCTGGGTATATACATTGTTCCCGGCGTGCTAGCAGTCGGATTGCTTGGCGCTGTCTTTGTGGGAAGGTCGGCAAAGGTGTTGGGTAAGGCCGAGCTTGAAAAAGAAGCGGCTATTTCCCATGTAAGCCTGGCCCCGGAAGGCTATCCCGAGATTTTCATTCGAGCGGGTAAAATATTCTTATTCGTCGTCGCATTGGAGCTTCTTGGAGCAGGATTTAAACCCCTTATCAATACCTATATTATTAAACTTCACAGCATGGCGCTTTATTGGATAAATATGATCTCTGCCGTTTTAGACAATGCTACCCTCGCTGCTGCGGAAATAAGTCCGATGATGTCAGGCAGTCAGATTACTGCAATACTGATGGGCCTCCTTGTAAGCGGCGGAATGCTGATACCGGGGAATATCCCAAACATCGTTTCTGCAAGCAAGCTTCATATAGGAAGCAGAGAATGGGCTGTTATTGGAATTCCGCTGGGCCTGATAATTATGTTCATCTACTTTGTAATTCTGTTCATACTTTAACACTAAAACCCCCGGAAATGCCGGGGGTTAAACAACTATTTATGATAGGTCTCATTTTTCAGTATTTTGTAACATCGATAGATCTGCTCTAAAAGGATGATTCGCATAAGCTGATGAGGGTAGGTCATCTTTGAAAATGACAGTCTTAAATCTGCGCGAAGCACTACACGGTCAGAAAGGCCATTTGAGCCTCCGATGATGAACACTGCCTCCTTTACTCCGGAAACAGCAAGCTGTTCTATCCGCTCTGACAGCTTCAATGTTGACATAGCAGTACCTTCTATATCCAAAGCTATGACATAATCATTTACGCCTAATCTGGAGAGAATTCTACATCCTTCGGCAATCTTCCCCTTTTCCTTTACTGATGCGGAAGCGTTTTCAGGTAATTTTTCCCCTTTTATTTCAAGAACCGTTAGCTTGCAGTACCTTCCCAGCCGCTTTATATATTCATCGGCGGCTTTGATCCAGTACTGTTCCCTCAACTTACCAACACAAAGTATCCTGATCTTCATCTTCGCTAATCAGCCACGCCTAGGGTAAGATCTATTTCAGTTTTATGACGTTTTCGATATAAGGAAATCTTCACCTTTTCTCCGGGTTTATATGAAAACAGTTCTCTTGTTAGCCCTTCCATGTTGCGGATTTTCTTTCCATCGATAGCAACTATCACATCGCCTATTAGCAATCCGTCTGTATCTGCAGGAGTCTCCGGGTAGATCTGCCTTACGTATACGCCCGTCTTGGTGCCCAAATCGTCTTCCGGATAATTTTGAAGGTAGATCTCCATATCGGTACCGCTTATGCCTATAAATGCTTTATTAAATACCCCTGTCTCCATTATTTCATGTATTATCGGTTTCGCTGTATTGATCGGGATTGCGAAGCCCAGGCCCTCTCCTGCGGGAGCCTTTGCAGTGTTAATGCCTATGACCTGACCTTTACTATTTAACAGCGGTCCTCCGCTGTTTCCCGCATTGATGGATGCATCCGTCTGCATCAGGCCCTCCATCAGCATTGATCCACCCTGTTCGCCCACGTTAATTGTCCTGTTAAGCCCGCTTATCACCCCCTGCGTTACGCTTCTGTCAAACGCCATTCCAAGAGGATTGCCTATAGCGACCGCATAGGCGCCGATATTTACTTCATCGGAATCACCTAATTCGGCAGGGGTCAGATTATCCGCATCGATTTTAACCATCGCTAAATCCAATACCTTATCGTTCCAAAGAACTTCACCCTTCAATTCCCTTCCGTCTGTAAGCTGTACAGTAATGGTTTTAGCCTTTCCGTCGCTGACCACGTGGGAGTTTGTCAAAATAAAGCCCTTTTTATCTGCAATAATGCCTGTACCCACACCTTCTACCAGACGGCCGCTTTGAAAACCGAAAATATCCCGCTTCACCATTTCAGTAGTCGTGCTTATTCCGACAACTGAAGGTATTACCTTCGCGGCAACAGCCTCGGCGGTATTTACGTTGTCCTCGGTATTTATTTTAATGATGTTTGCGGAACCCGGCGACCCGGTGCTGCCATAGTGATGCTGAGCGATCATCCCCCCGCCGAAACCGGCTCCCCCGGACAGAAGTACGATCAGCAAAACCGAAAGTAGCTTTTTACCGCCTTTACCCCTTTTACTATTTTCTTTTACCGAAAAATCTGCGTAAATGTGTTCGCTTTGTTCGCTGTCCTGAGCTTTGAATTCGTCCACTCCTATCCCCCCTAGCTTATTTCATACCTGATAGACAGCACTGATTTCATTTCGCATAAGAGTGCTTAATTTTGTATGTACTCCTATATAATGATTCTGCTCTTCCAAAATGTTTTTTACTGTCTGGTATGCCATTTCGGGAAAATTGTTTTCCTTGCTCAAATGCGCAAGAAGTATCCTTCTCTCTTTACGGTGTCCTGACAAAAGTCTGGTGAGGGTTATTCCCGCAGATTCGTTGGAAAGATGCCCGAAATCCCCCAATATCCTCTGCTTTAAATACCAGGGATAGCGGCCGATTCTGAGCATATCCACATCGTGATTTGCCTCAATCACCAAAATATCGGCCTCGGCAATCTCCTTTACGACCTCATCCTTTATGCAGCCTGTATCCGTCACGATGCTTATCTGCCTGCCCTTATAATAGAAAGAATACCCCACAGGATCCACCGCATCGTGAGACACCTTAAATGCCTTTATTCCGATACCTCCCACTGTGAAAGGCTCATCATTCTTAAAACAAATCCTTCTTTCCGCCGAAGAATCCTTTTCTATGGCCTCCCAGGTTTTTTCATTGGCATAGGCTTTTAAATTTTGCTTTTTCCTTAAAAGGGCACCGAGACTTCTTATATGATCGCTGTGCTCGTGGGTCACAAGAACTGCGGCAAGCTGTTCCGAATCGGTTTTTGTCTCAGCGAGTCCCTC
>CAZHBR010000107.1:0-5907 GCA_964530755.1 uncultured Oscillospiraceae bacterium
GATCAAATCTGAAATGTCATCTGCGGACATGGGGTTTTGCCGCTCATCAATTATGCCGTTTAAATCTCTTGAAACAGGTTCGCTGCTCCTGATTTTCTGTTTCTCGGCAAGCTGTGAAACATAATCTATATTTATGGTACACTCTCTTGCCGATGAGGTGGGCGTGACGTTGATCGCTGAAGAGGAGAAGGATGCCCTGACTGCATTAAAAAGTGAGGAACTCCTAAAATTCGTTGCAGAAAGCAGGTCCAGATACGAGCTGTGAAATTCGGTGAGAGCCTTGGTCACAGTTCTGTATGCGGACTGTTTCCATTGCAGGACCTGTACCGCCTGCTGCTGCTTCAGAATCCTCTCTCTGCTTCTCATGGTAAAGCTTTTCACAAGCTCATCTACATCCATCCCGGACATCAGTCCCCCAATTCCGGTCTTTGCCGACAAAGTGTTCAGTGTGCTTATGCTGTTCATGATTTTCCCTCCTACGCTAATATATATCGGTGAAAGGACGCAATACTTTAGCGGTCAGGCTTACGATAGATTGAAGGTCTTACGGTTTTAAATTTGTGCGAGGATCCCGATAAGGATTCGCTTAAGCCTACAAATAGATAGCCTCCCGGCAGCAGTGCATCGTAGAATTTGTTTATGATCTCATTTTTTTCGGGGATGTCGAAATATATCATGACATTTCTGCACATGATGACATGAAACGGCTTTTTAAAGCTGAATGGTGAAAGCAGGTTGAATTCTCTATACACTACGTTGTTTTTGAGGGTTTCTGAAATGGCGTATTTTCCGTCTTTTAACAGTTTAAAATACCTTCTGATATAGCTTTCTGAAAGTCCGGACAGCTCCTCTTTCGCATATATCCCGCTTTTGGCTATATTTAATACTTTGCTTGAAATATCGGAGGCCAGTATGGTGCTGTCCCAATAAACGGCGTTTGCACCCAGGTAGTCCAAAGTGATCATGGAAAGGGTGTAGGGCTCCTGTCCCGAGGAACAGCCGGCGCTCCATACGCGCAGATCCCGTGTTCTTATAGTTTTATCAACCCAAGGCAGGACAGAATCCCTGTAGTAATCAAAATGCTCTTTCTCTCTAAGGAAATAGGTGTGGTTGGTAGTTAGCCTGTTGATTAGCGTTGACATCTCTTCACCCGATTTTTCGGCCAGGGCATATTGAAAATAGTCCTCGTAATTGGTATAGCCAAGGCCAACGATATAGTTGCTGAGTCTGCCTTCTATAAGGGTTCTTTTTTTGGCTAGATTGACTCCATAATTGTTTTTTATGTAATTCATTATCGTTTCGAATTCTTTATCCGTCAGGTATAGCAAGTAATTCCCTCCCTCTGTTAAGATCAGTACTGAGCCAGAATGCCCGAAACGTCCAATATCAGGCTTACATTTCCATTTCCTAAAATGGTGCAGCCGGAAATCCCCAAAGCGGGAAGATTGAAGCTGTTCAATAACTGGGGCAGGGGCTTGACTACCACCCGGTATTTTCCAAGGATTTCATCCACAAAAAGGCAGGCTTTATTCTCCTTTGAACTTACAAGCAAAAAAACCCCATCCTCAAAATCCTTGCAGCTTCCTTTGATATTGTAGATGTGGCCAAGCCTTATTACCGGATAGCAGGTTCCTCTTATCATGATCATCTCATTTAAATGCGGATCCGCTATGATTCGGTCCGAGTCCACCTTAAACGACTCCCTGATGTTAGAAATGGGTATTGAGTAGATTTCTTTTCCCACGCTGATTTCCATGCAGGGAATGATGGATAAAGTTAAAGGTATTCGAAGAAGTACCGTTGTTCCCTCATCTTTTTTGCTCTCGATATCCATGCTTCCCCCGACCCTTTCAATGCTGTTTTTGACCACGTCCATACCTACTCCCCGACCGGAAAATTCGGTCGCGGTATCCTTGGTGGAGAAACCCGGAATCGTTATAAGATTGAATATTTCCTTTTCGCTGTATTCGCCTGAGGGCTTGGCAAGGATATTTTTTTGCATCGCTTTTTTAATTATTTGTGATGCATCAAGCCCCCTTCCATCATCGCTTACGGTAATGACTATATCACTCCCGTCGCTTTGGGCAGATAGTATTATGCGGCCCTCCGGTTCTTTGTTTAATCCCGTTCTTGTTACATCATCTTCAATTCCATGGTCTATAGCATTTCTTATAAGGTGCATAAGGGGCTCCGTGATGCTGTCTATAATGGTCTTATCCACTTCCGTGGCCTCCCCCATCAGAACAAGGGAAACATTTTTCGACAATTTTTTGTTCATATCTCTTACGATGCGGTGCATCTTCTGAAATGTGGAGGATACGGGTATCATCCTTATGGACATCGTTATATCCTGAAGCTCATCTGTGAGCTTGCCTAATTGCCTTGATGCTTTAGAGAAATTTTCAAGTTCAAGGCCCTCTAAATCCGGGCTGCCGGAGACCATCGATTCAGTTATTACTATTTCTCCCACTAGATCCATAAGGGCGTCGAGTTTCTTCAGGTCTACGGCGATCAGGTTTCCCTTTGTTTTCCCAAGGTAATCCGTAACGGCCGTATCGCTTTCATAGCCTTCGGGCATTGCATCCTTTACCGGTTTTTCCTCGGGCAGCTCGTTTATGAACATCATTTGTTCTACAGAGGAAAACTTTTTTATCACTTTCTCTATCTCGTCTGATGCAGCTTTGGAGGACAGGCTGCAATAAAAGCCATTTTTCGCTATAAATGTCGAGGCGCTTTGGTCTTTTGTAAGCTCTTTTGGCACGATGCGCAGGATTTCTCCAAGAGAGCCAAGCGAATTTATGAGAAGAAACGCTCTTACATTCTCCATTTGACTGTCTGATGCGAAATGAACGCGTACGTTATAGGTCGCGGCTTCTTTCGGGGGGCTCTGCATGGCGGCATCAATATTTGATGAAAAAGAATCCTTCTCATCGAATTTATGATTCCTTTTAACCTTTTCAAGCAAAGAGGATATCTTTTCTATGAGGCCTTCGTTTTCTTCGGCCAGTTCCTTGCCCTCTTCAATTTTTTTTATCTCTATCTTAATAAAATCGGACGCCTCCAGCATCAGACCCATCATAGCCTGAAAAAAATCCTCTTCTATATCGTTTTCGCGGACGAAATATAATAGATCTTCAAGCTTATGGGACACATGAGATAAAAAATCGAATTCCATCATCGATGATGAGCCCTTTATCGTATGCATTATACGGAATATCTCATCTATATTCTTTGGGGAAAGTTTTTCATTTTTTTCGGATTGGAGCAATATTTCGTCCAGCTGATTCAGCATCATAGAAGATTCAAAAAGATACATATCTAATATGGAATCATGTTCGCCCATAGCATTGCCTTTCGTTAACGGGAGTTAAAGTGTATAATATTTTTATCGGCAAAAGCCGAAGAAACATTAGGCTGCCGCCCGTATTTAACCTTCGGTCACGTTGACAAAATCTTTTATAAAATAGTGGCTTATGTTATACTGTTTGCAATCTCGCATAGGAAGGAAAATGTTCCCTTGGCAGAAGTTTTAAAGATTAGCTCCCCGGTGGAGGTAAAAAACAGAATACATGATATGCCCAAACAGCGCCCTTCTGATGCAATATTCGATTTAGGCAGATCTGACGAAGGTTATGGGGATCTTGATAAGGTCGCTAAAACGGAGGAGGAGGGGCCTAAGCAGGAGCTGCTCAGAAATCTCAACAAGGAGATACTGCTTCCGCTGCATAGCGAAACGAAGGCGCAGGCGGATGGAATAAGAAGGCTAGTTTTATACGCAAAACTCTTTGAAGTTTCTTCAGGCGTCATCGATTCGGACTTCATGGACAGATTTTTCCTTGTTCCGAAGGAGCTTTTGACGGAGGTTCTAAAAAGGGAGGAGGCTTCAAGTGTTTTTAAGGGTGACTTTTTTGATGCGCTGCGCCTTCTTATGAAGAACGGAAGCGGCTTGAAGCTTACGGAAACCATTTTACCCATTCTTAAATACTTTGACTGTTATGTCAATAAGGAGCATGCCCTTCAATCTGTTTTGTTGCGAAGTCACAGCCTGGCGGAACTACTGACTAAGCAGGACAGTCAAAGTCTGAAGGTGCATATAGAGATGCTTGAGACTTTTATCTCCAAACAGGAGGATTACAGTGAAGTTCTTAGATTTCTGAAAAATGAATTCGTTCCTGCATTAAGGGGCATATCCTTAAATTATTCGTCTCAGGATAAAATATACGACGCGATGCTTTCCATAATACACTATATAGTAAGGTACGATAAAGGGGATACAAAGCTGCTTGAAAACGCTTTTTCTCATTTTGCAGAGGAGCTGAGACCTCTTTATCCTCATCTCACTTACGATGATATTGCCGACATGAAAAAAAGCCTGTTTCAGGACGCAAAAGCCGCAAGAGGAGGTGCGGATCCGGATGACAATCTATTTGTGAAGGAAGAAAAGGATGTGGCCGCGCTGCTTGATAAGGCTCTTGATAAGGACAGTCCTGCAAAGATAAGCAGCATCGCACGGGGGCTGCTGTTTAATCTTGTACAAAGCGAGAGTCCAATGCTTCCCTTGCTCCACTTTATGATTCCCCTTCGTTTCATGGGGGAGGACACATACGGAGAGTTTTTTATAGACAAGGAGTGCAAGGAAAGGAAAGGAGAGGCGAAGCAGGCCTTCAATATCTTTTTTACAATCCAATCCGATGTTTACGGCATATTTGAGGTTGATATCATGGCCAAGGATAACAGCATAGATCTCGACATAAAATGTCCTGCAGATCTGATCAAGGCCGTAAAAGAGACAGGTCCGGGGTTCAGGGATCTTATAGAGGCATCCGGCTACCGCATGGCCGCCTATAAGGTAGAAGAGTACAAAAAAAGTTTCAGCATCATGAGAAAATTCCCTGATCTTGCAAAGCGAAAGGCGGGAATAGATGTCAGAATCTAAATTGAAAAAAAATACCGAGGTCCTCAGGGCCGCGGCATTAAAATATGACAAGAATGTGAACAGCGCCCCTTGTGTCGTAGCTGCAGGCACAGGAGATATAGCCAGAAAGATATTGAGGGTAGCTATGGAAAACGGCATCGCAATCTATCACGATGACAGCGCAGCTACCCTGCTGTCAAAGCTTGAGGTGGGAAAGGAGATTCCGCCCGAACTGTATCAGATAGCAGTCGATATATATATTTCGCTTCTGGAACTGGCAGATAAAAGAATTAAATGATTTTGCCCGCTATGGTCTTAAACAGATGGTCAAATAAACGCGTGTAGTGTATTTTTTTAAGGGTTTTTCATGTTAAAGGTACACTGGTTGCGCTTTTTTGACCACAGCCTTGGTGGATCTGAGAAGATATTAAAAAAGGACGGGTATAATCCGTCCTTTTAAGATTATCAATTCATGGCCCGGGATGTGCAGAGCCTACTGCAGAAGCTGCAGCACGCTTTGCGGCTGCATGTTCGCCTGGGCAAGCATGGCCTGGGATGCCTGGGACAGTATGTTGTTCTTTGTGAATTCCATCATCTCCTGAGCCATGTCTACATCTCTGATCCTTGATTCGGACGCGGAGAGGTTCTCTGCAGTCGTTCCTAAATTGTTGATAGTGTGCTCTAAGCGGTTTTGCATGCCTCCCAGAGCCGCCCTTTGCGAGGATACCTTCTCTATGGCTTTTCCTATCGTGTCTATAGCGGCATTGGCTTCAGATTGGGAGGTCAGATCAACATTGTCAACGCCAAGCACCTTGGCGCTCATGTTGTTTATGGATAAGGATGTGGCCTGACCGCTGTTTGCGCCGATTTGAAATTGCATGGAGTTATCCTTTACGGTAAATGTTCCTTCATAAGTGTCTTCTGCTGCACCTGACTTCAGGCTTACATCAAATAGTGATGCATTTACAGGGCTGCCTTCCGAATCTGTAACA
>CAZHBR010000108.1:0-5843 GCA_964530755.1 uncultured Oscillospiraceae bacterium
TCTTCTTGAACGGATAGACTGTATTCATCAAATTGACGTTTCGAAAAATCACTTCGTTTTTTATTCGTCCGGCTACAGCACACTGAACCGGACTTAGGGGCTTGAAAAATTGTTCCTTCCATTTGGTCGGCAAATAGGCGATCTTTTCGATGCTGTATATGCCTGCTCTGGCATGGGTGAGCGCTTTTTCCGAAATATCGGTAGCGAGTATTTTTGTATCCCATTCAATTTTTTTCGGATCGAAGAATTCATCTATAACCATTGCTAAGGTGTAAGGTTCTTCACCAGTTGAGCAGGCCGCGCTCCATATGCGCAAATCTTTATCCTTTACAGTTTTTATGAGGCGGGGAAGCACAGTTTCCTTAAAAAAATTAAAGTGTTCCGGCTCTCGCATAAAATAGGTGTAGTTAGTGGTGATTCTGTCCAGCATTAAAGATGCGGCTTTCCCCGTTTTGTCGCCTTTAACATGGTCTATGTATTCAGTAAAGCTGGTCATGTTCAAGCCTGCGAGCACCCGGTTCAATCTTCCCTCTACAAGGCTTTTTTTCTCTTCTTTAAAGTGAATGCCGTAGTTTTCCTTGATGTATTCAGAAAATATTCTGAACTCATTTTCCTTTATCGCTATCATGTCTTTTGTCACTGATTGCCTGAGGCTGCACTGTCCAGAGTATCAAGCTCGTCATCGCTTAATAGTTTCTGGCAATCTAAAAGCAATTTAACGGTTCCCCCGGCCTTTCCCACACCCTTTATGTATCTGTGGCTCCCCTTGTTGATTTCCGGCGGAGGTGCTATATCCTCATCTTGAATCGTAAGCACCTCTGCCACGCTGTCGACGATCAGACCGATGGACACATCGTTTGTGTCAAGCACTATTATGCAGGTTCTGTCATCATATTCCTTTTCTACTTTTTTAAAGCGCAATCGCGCGTCCATAACCGGTATGATTTTCCCCCGCAGATTTGTGATTCCTTTTACGTATTCAGGCATTTCCGGAACCACAGTAATGGGTTGGATTCCTATTATTTCGGTGATGTATCTGATCTCCATTCCGTACAGCTCATTGTCCATTGTGAAAATCAGATATTTCCCTTTCAGAGTATCCTCGTCCTCCATTTCTATGGGATTATAAAGTTCTTTTTGAGTCATTTTTTCGTCCTCCTATTCTCCTTACATATTGATCAGACCGCCAACGTTGAGGATAAGGCTGATGCTTCCATCGCCTAGAAGCGTGCATCCTGATAATCCGGTAACTTTTTTGAAGCTTCTCATATAAGATGGGAGGGCCTTAACCACAACCTGATGCTGCCCCAGTAGCTCGTCTGCAAAAAGACACGCAAAACTTTCATCCTGCTCAATCATCAGCATTATTCCTTTTGTTAGATCTGTAGTATCGGATTGCACTAAAAATAGCTTATGCAGACGAATTACAGGGTAGCATTCCCCTCGTACCATAATCATTTCATTGCCTTCGGGATCCTGTATAATATCCTTTGGCTTTGCCTGAAATGTTTCTTTTATGGAAGTGGTCGGCAGGGTATATTTTGCCTTTCCGGCGCGGATGTTCATCCCGTCAATAATCGCTAAAGTCAAAGGAATTTTCATCGTCGTTATCGTACCTTTGCCCTCAGTGCTTTCTATAGATGCTGTACCTCCGATTTTTTCCAGATTTTTAACTACAACATCCATGCCTACACCCCGGCCGGAATATTCAGTGACGTTTTCGTTTGTAGAAAAGCCGGGTTCAAATATCATGTTGTAGATTTCTTTGTCCGTCAATTCATTTTCAGCTCCATCGATCAGACCTTGCCCGGCAGCCTTTTTAAAAATGCTGTCCCTGTCAAGGCCTTTGCCGTCATCCTTTACAAAGATTAATACATCGCTACCGGCGTTTTTAGCTTCAAGTGTTATCAGCCCTCTGCTTTGCTTGCCTGAGGCTGCGCGCTGATCGGGTGTCTCTATGCCATGATCGACAGCGTTACGCACAAGATGCATCAGGGGATCGGATATGTGCTCAATGATATTTTTATCGACTTCCGTATTTTCACCTTCAAGCACTAAATCAACTTCCTTATTAAGCTTTCTGCTCACGTCCCTGACGATTCGGTGCATCTTATGAAATGAAGTGGATAGAGGTACCATTCTTATAGACATTACGATATCCTGCAGTTCATCGGTGATTTTCCTAAGCTGGGCAGCTGCTTTATCGAAGCCGGGAATCTGCATATCTTTGAGCCTCGGATTTTGTGTCACCATGGCTTCGGCTATAACCATTTCACCCATGAGGTCCATAAGTCTGTCTAGCTTCATCACATCTACGCTTATAATGCTTTGATGGAAATTTTTACTTTCTGTCTGCAGCTTGACCTGCTTTGAATCCATAGCATTCAGCTGTCTTATCTCGCTGCGCCCCTCCATATAGGAATCCGGAATTTCTCTAAGCTCTAATTCCCTTATAGAAGAGTTTCCCGCAAAAAAATCATGTATTTCCCGGTAGGCCATATCGGTTCGAAACAGGACCGTGAAGCCATGTTCCCGGATGGCCTTAGCGCTGTCTTTATCGTCTATCAGGTTTTCCGGAATATGGCGGAAGTTATCGGTAATATCTCCTAGATGATGGATGATCGCAAACGCCCGTATATTTACCATTTCACATTCATCGTCAAAATAAATAACAGCTTCATAGGTTTTGCCGCCTTCGCATAAGGGGGCAAGGAAGTATTTTGGGGCGGTAGGGATTTCAACATTTGCCTTGGGTGAAGCCCCTTCGTCCTTTATCGAGGATAAAAAGTTATTGATGCCCCCGATCAAAGGGGAGGGATCTCCGTCAAGCTTGTCGGAATTCTTTAATTTTTCCATTTCCAGTTTTATAAAATCCACTCCTTCAAGCACCAGATCTGAAAGCAGCATGTAATCCATGCTGCCGGGATTTTCTTCCCGGATATAATAGAAAAGGTCTTCTATTGCATGCGCCAGGGAGGCGATATTGTCGTACATCATCATTGCAGAGGATCCCTTTATTGTGTGCATGACCCTGAATATTTCATTTATGGCTGCCGGCTTAAAGCAGCTTTCCCTTTCGCTGTTCATTATGGCTGCTTCAAGCTGCTCGATGTTCTGTGCGGTTTCGTAAATGAATATGTCAAGCATCGGCTCGCTTGAATAGCTTTTATCCATTATGTTTCCTCCTTGTGACTTTTAAATGCAAAAACAACCTGCTTTAAAGGATTTCGGCAGTTTTATTTATTTCTTATACTCAATAATGTGGTAAATTCCCGGTTCTGTTAAAATTCATTTGCTATCAGCTCAGCTCTTGAATGGATATTCAACTTTTTGTATACGCTTCTTAAGGTTGCTCTCACAGTCATGTCGGAAATACAAAGACGTTCTCCGATTTCTTTTGCTGTAAGGCGTTTTTTAGCCAGTAAGGCGATTTCTCTTTCCCTGGGGCTTAAAGGCGATTTATGGAATACGGCCCTTTTTATTTCCCGAACACCTTCCTGCTGACGCCTGCATAAAGCTATCAATGTGTTAAAATTTCTTTTGCATTCCCTCGCTTCACCAAAATAGCAGATGTTCATTTCATTAAGCAGGCGTTCCATGCAGGGTTGCTGAGCAAAGGGCAGGAATATCCTGTCGGGGAGCGCAGCATTTAAGGCTTCTTTTAAATATCTTTGGGCCTCCAGCTGCTCTCCGTTTTTATATTTTGCACATGCGTAAAGTATCAGCTTATGCAGTTGCGGCATTACATATCTGGCGTTTCCCTCGGCAGCTTTATGAGCATCGAGAGCCAAATGGCAGATGCCGTAAAACTGGTTGAATCGGTTATCAATCAGCATCAGATGAAGATGCGGGGTCTGAGCTATGGGGACAGAAGGGGAAAATAGCATTTTTTTCACCTGTCCCATGTCATATAGCCACGGAGCGACACAATCCTTTACATTTAAAAGAAGGCTTACGATGGACAAAGAGTATTCTGCCTGCCGCAATATATAGGGGGTCCGGCTGCATTTTGCGTAGCGTCTTATGTTGCTTACCGCCGTAAAAAAATCCTTCGGGTTTTTTCGCAATAAAGCTATGCGGGCAAGTATTAATTCCGTGCATATGCTTATGCCTGTTTGATCGTTGTCGCCTGCATCATAAAGCGCTTTATGGCAAAGGATTTCGGCTGTATCATCTTCTCCGCGCATTATGGCTGTTTCTGCCTGCAAAGCATAGTCGGCACCTGCGCCATTATTCCCCGTAATCTTTTTGTGTATAGCTATTCCTTCCTTCATATTTTTAACTGCTGTATCCAGCCCTCCGGTTTCACGCCAGAATATGTTCAATAAAGAAACGGAGGAAAACATATAGGGGGTGTCCGTTTTAATTATTTCAGAAGGGCTTTTTAAAAGCTTAAGTGCCTCTTTTTCCTTCTCTTTCATCCTCTCGATATCGTTATATTCCCCCAGGGCTGAAAGCAACAGGTATTCTCCTTTAACTCTTTCATATTCATTTTGGCTGATTTTTTTTATGTTTTTTAACGCAAGTTCAATGAGATTGCATAGCTTTTTGTATTCGGCAAAATAACCGTTTGATATTGTCACATATCCTAAGCAGATCATGGGGATTGGATATTTAGATAATATTTTGCCGGGACATTCTTTGATTAAAGTCAGGTAAAAATCCATTTCGGGTTCTTCTTTATGCCTGTTAAAGTATTCAAGGGTGAAAGGTATGGACATTATGGATTCAAAATCCCTCACCCTATAAAAAAATTTCGCCGCTTTACAATATTGCGCTGCAGCCATGCACGCCGCCGCAGCTTTTTTAAATGCGGCATGGCGGAAGCTTTCCGGCATGTAATTGTAAAAGCGATTCTGCAGATAGTCCTTCAGTATATTGTGTATGCTGTAAACTCGCTTGTTTGGGTAATATTTTATAAAATCATTGTTTTTTATCAGATCCTCAATTTCCGCAGACAGGGTATCGCGGCCTAGCATGATGGCGGCCTGGGAGGCTGTAAAGCTGTCTAAAACCGAAGCGTTCATCAGGAAGTTTTTTTCGTCTTCAGCAAGGGTGTTCCATACAGATTTCTCTATCAGCTGTTCAATATCAGCATTCAGCGCAAATGTGCCGGTTTCGATGTAGTTTATTATTTGAAGGCGGATAGCCGCCACCCATCCTTCCGTATTTATATAAATACTTTCCAGCTCGTCCTTTTTAAGGCGTATGCCCTCCATTCGAAACAGTGTGTCTGTTCCGGATCTGTCAAAGAAAAAACATGCCCCGTTTATGATATGTACATTGCCGCCATCTGTATAAAGCTTTTCATTGGGTTCTAACTGCTGAGTGATTATTATAATATGCAGCATTGGGTTTTCATGCATGGACAGCGCGTATATCAGCTCGTGGGGTATGTCACAATCAAGCAGGTGATAGTTATCTATCACAAAATATGTTCTTTTAGATAAGTGAATATCTCTGAAGCATGCTGCCGCATAAAACAGGGTATTGATTGTAGGCATTTCAAGATTGCATAGACCGGTTGGATCCTCATCGCTTATGGTGTCAAACAGCTCGCAAATACTTTTCCATGCAACAGGTGCCGATTCTCCCAGGCAGGTATACCAGTATTCGCGTGCATCTTCAGTCAGATTTGATTTCAAATACTCCCTTACAGCTGTAGTCTTCCCAAAGCCCCAGGGGGCTTCGATCACGGTTAAAGGGTAATCGCGTATCTTTGCAAGCTCCTTTGTCAGGCTGTCAGGGAAAAAAAATTTATGTGTGCGCCTGCGTTTTTTAGTCATTGACATACTCCAACGATAATAACTGCGGTTTAGTTTTCGTTTGCCCAAGCTTCCAGC
>CAZHBR010000109.1:0-2931 GCA_964530755.1 uncultured Oscillospiraceae bacterium
AATAAATTTGATTTTAAAACAATTGAATGCATGAATAATGACAAAATAAAAACAGTACCATTGAATTAAGGTACTGTTTCTTAAATTAATATATAGAAAAGGAAGGGTGAAACAGGATGGATAAAACCTTAAGTATCTGGGAAAATGAAACATCTGATATCTCAAAAATGATTGAAACTATATGGGGTTCTCCTGAATTACCAATGATGGAATATCAGTCAAGCGAATCATTATGCAAATGGCTCGAAGGGGAAGGCTTTGAAGTGGTGCGGGGGTACTGCGATTTACCTACTGCTTTTATTGGTAAATATGGGGACGGAGATTATACAATAGGTATCCTCGCAGAATTTGATGCATTGGCGGGACTCGATAATGATGCCTGTACCTATAGAAAAGACCTTGGCAAAGATGCTGGCCATGCCTGTATGCACTGTCATATAGCGGGCGCTAATGTGGGGGCGGCTATAAGTTTAAAAAAATATATTGAAAGTACGGGAAAAAAAATTAGGATTGCGGTTATAGGAACCCCCGCTGAGGAAATCATTTATGGCAAAATTGCAATTCAGGAACGCGGCGGGTTTGATGGAATCGATATATTACTGACCTCACATGTTGATTACCAAAATGGAGCCCTTTCCAGAATGTGTTCTCCTTGTGTATACGGTGAGTTGCTGTTTAAAGGATTTGCCGATCACGGTGGGGCAGCTGCGAGTAAAAATGCGCTTGATGCTGCAGAATTAACTATGCAAGCGGTAGAAAGAATGAATGCTAGGTACTTTAAAAATACCATAATTAATTATGTTATGCGGGAGGCCGGAATAATGCCGGCAATTGTTCCTGATAAAGTCTTGCTATGGTTGACGATCCGAAATATGAATTATGCAAACGGTAAAAAGTATTATAAAAAAATTATTGAAATTGCAAAATTCTTTGCAAAAATTACTGAAACAACTGTAAAGGAGGGCTATATATCTTCTGCAAATGGATACCTTGCGAACGATGTTTTGGCACATGCGTTGTTTAATACGATGAAGCGGGTAGGGCCACCTGAATATAACAACAGTGAAATTAATGAAATTAAAGAATTCTGTAAAAAAGCGACTAATAATGATAATTTTCAGTTTGACCAGAATATAGCTTTATACGATAAGGGTTTTGACATATATGGTCAAGATGATGGTGAAATCAGTTGGAAAATTCCGTTAGGAAGGATTAATTGGGCTGTTCCTGAACAGATACCTTTACATAACTGGATGATGACCGCCTTTGCTGGATTAAAGGTAAGCCACATAGGAGCCCTTTGGGTTTCGAAAATCTTATATCTTACTGCGGTTGATATAATCAATAATCCTAGAATTATTCATGAAGCAAAAAAGGAATTAGCAGAAAGAACTGAGGGTCTTTTGCTTGATGATGCTCATGTGGGATCATTTGACATCTTTACTAAAAAGCCGGAGCTGTTCTGGTCGGGCAGGTGGATTGAGGAAATCTGACAAATGATCGACGCGCGGTTTAAACGGAAGGCAAGATAGGGGATTTGAATGCGAGGTAATTTTAGCTGCTGGTCCCTAATATTAAAACCCGAATTCTCAGTACAATAACAAAAGACCTAGTGTTTCAACAATTTCGATGTTTCGATCGATTAATGAGACAATGAAAATTGTTCAGAAAGGAACGGGTTATGAATGAAAGAAGACGAAAATCACTGTTTAAACTAATAATATGTACTACAATAGGATTCTTTTATTATTTGGTCCCGTTTAAAATAGGTGATCAGATAAATATGGCCGTGCCACTCATTAAGGGAATAATTTTGGACCATGTGACATTTGTCGATTTAATTGTAGTTTGGTTAATGGTTATTTTTGCTTTGATTTCGATTTATTGTTCACTCCGAAATAATAAACAGATCGGTAACGATTATTTCAGAAGCTTATTCGTTGTATCGCCCGTCTCGTTATTTTTACGTTTCCTGGGGGCGATTGTTGCTGTAATGGCTTTTTACAAATTGGGTCCCGAGTATGTCTGGGGGTCTGATACAGGTGAAATAGTAGCATTCTTTTTAATGCCTTCGCTATTTATAGTTTTTTTCTTTGCACTTTTAATGTTGCCGCTATTGACTGATTTTGGTGGTATGGAACTTCTTGGCGGGATATTTCAGCCCCTATTTAAACCTTTATTCGGACTGAGGAGTGCATCTTCTGTATTCCCATTTATATGCTGGGTTGGGCCCGGAACACCGGGAATAGTGATGGTTGACAAAGAGCATGAAAGAAACCATATCACAACGAAAGAGTCCTATACTATCATATTTGGATTTGCGGTTATATCGTTTCCCGTGACAATGGTTTACAGCACAGAAATCGCAGGGCTTGATGTGGTTCTTTTTCCGTATCTTGTGCTTACTTTAGTTGTTATAGGAATTATAACGACTGTTGTAATGGTCAGAATTCCCCCGCTTTATAAGAAAGCCGGCCTTTTTATGAACAAGGAAGCCCCTGAAGATACAAAGCCGGTAAAAGGGAATTTCAAAGCTGCTATTGAAAAAGCTGTAGCTAAGACGGAACAGGCCCCGGGCGGTGCTGAAATAATAAAAATGGGCATTATGTCATCGCTTAATATTTATGTGCATGTGTTTCCTCTTATTTTTTTGATAGCTACTTGCGTTTTGGCTATCTCTGAGTATACAAATATCCTTAGCTGGATTGCGTTGCCAATTGCCCCCGTTTTAGATGCTATCGGGTTGCCGGAGTCAGATATGGCCGCCCCATGCATGATTATTGGATTTGCCGATACTTTACTTCCCTTCTTGAGCGCATCGAATATTAGTTCGCAATTGACGGTTTTTGTTGTTTGCGCAGTAGCCATTTACCAAGGATATTGCATGAGCGAAGGTGGCGTCATATTGCTTAAATCGTCAATGAAAGTCAA
>CAZHBR010000109.1:2941-5804 GCA_964530755.1 uncultured Oscillospiraceae bacterium
AGGGAACTCGTTGTGTTCTTTACATACAAAACGATATTTGCAATTCCCATAGCATATATTATGGGCTTACTAATTGGCTTAAAGTAAAAGTAATAAGGTGTAGTTGTTGCAGAATGGAGGATAGCATATGGAAAATTCAAACAAAAAGCCAGTAATTATGGGTAAAGCGGCTGTTATAGTTATTGATATGTTTGAGGGTTGTACCGTACAAAAATCTACTAACGTAGGGATCCCAACGATGGCAGGGGGGCCTGAAAGACTTAAAAAAGCAGGAGATTTCGTAAAGCTTGCAAGAGAAAAGGGTCTGCCAATTATTGTTATGCAGGAACAGCACCGTAGAGATCTTGTCGATTTTGGGCGGGAGCTGGACGGTGCCGAATCTATACACTGTCTTGAAGGTACATCAAAACAGCCAATTAAAGAGATAGGGATGGTAGAAACGGATTATGTTATTGTAAAAAGACGGTATTCTTCGTTCTTTCAAACAGATCTGGAGTTGCTATTAAAAGGGCTTAAGGCTGAGACTTTAATTTTGGTCGGAGTTTTAACAGACGTATGCGTACATTATACGTTTGTGGATGCGCATCAAAATGATTACTATTGCAGAGTTCTTGAAGATTGCTGTAAGGGCAGCAGTCTTGAGGCCCATGAGGCGTCAATGAATGCAATGGAATATATGCAAACAGGGGCAGTTCAAACTTTTGATTCCATGGTAAAGGAACTTAAGAAATATAAAAAGGATTGATACATGATTGTCCGGGAAGGACTGTAGGCGCGGGTGTTGTAGCATCTATCAGTTCGTAAAAAAGCCGTATATTTGAAATTTATGGAATGCCGGGATTATCTCGGCATTTTGTTGGGCGGATTGGTTTGAAAAGAATGATAAAAAAATCACAAAAATCTATAAAAAACACTTGCTTTTTGTTCAATGTCGTTGTACAATAAGGTCGAAACGAGATGAATAGGCCGGTTAGGCCTGAATAATCAGAAAATAGAGTGATAATAATATAACAAACAATTGGCTCAATTCTGAAAAATCATAAGATTTATTCATTGCGACAATAGGAGCATTGAACATGACGTTAGCCCATTTCTTTACAACCTAATATACATGAACCAAAAAAGAATCCGCCTGTTTAATCCATCAGGCGGGTTCTTTTTGGGGAATCTGCTTGCTATGTTTTATGAAAACGAGTATCATCTTCATGGATAGAAAAAAGCAAGAGGAGAAACAATGATATTTTCGCTGACAGATTTCTTATATGGGATGTCATCTAATCCCGCATTAGCTATTACCGTCATGTTGACACTTGGGGCGATTTTCGTAAACGGCTGGACCGATGCCCCAAACGCGATAGCAACATGTATATCCACACGCTCCATGGGGGCAAGAAATGCCATATTGATGGCGGCAGGTTTTAATTTTCTTGGTGTGCTTGTGATGACCATGGTAAATGCCACGGTTGCTATGACCATATACAATATGGTAGACTTCGGGGGCGACTCCCACGTGGCCCTTGTAGCTTTGTGCGCTGCTTTAGTCGCCATCGTGATTTGGACGACTGCCGCATGGTGGTTTGGCATTCCTACAAGCGAGAGCCATGCCCTCATTGCAGGCATTTCAGGTGCCGCCATAGCCTTGCAGGGCGGTTTTTCAGGTATTAATCCCGCCGAGTGGATCAAGGTAATTTATGGGCTGTTTTTATCCACAGGCCTCGGATTCGGATCCGGATGGATTATTGTCAGAGGGGTAGGATATTTATTTAAAAATACCGACCGCCGCAAGACACACGGCATATTCAGGAACGCACAGATTGTCGGTGCGGCCGGCATGGCTTTTATGCACGGGGCTCAGGACGGTCAAAAATTTATGGGTGTTTTTATGCTGGGAATACTGCTTTCGGTCGGTAAGGTGGGCGGCAGCGGGATGATTATTCCATTATGGCTTATGGTCCTTTGTTCCGCCGTTATGGCGATAGGTACATCCGTCGGAGGATACAGGATAATAAAATCCGTAGGTATGGATATGGTTAAGCTTGAAAAATACCAGGGATTTTCGGCGGATCTTGCCGCCGTGATTTGCTTGCTAGCTTCTTCACTGTTTGGCATACCGGTGAGTACGACGCACACGAAGACTACCGCAATTATGGGGGTTGGAGCCGCAAAACGCCTGTCTTCTGTAAACTGGGGAGTTGTAAGGGAAATGGTCTGGGCCTGGGTGATGACGTTCCCCGGATGTGGTCTTATAGGGTTTATGATGGCATGGGCCTTCATGCGTATATTTTAAGCGAGGAGGATAATATGGCTCGGAAAGATGACATATATTTCAGCACATTCGTAAAATTATTGGATTATTCTTGTGAAGCGGTGCAGCTTCTGATAGATGTGATGACAGATTACCACCCTGAGGATTTGGAAGAATTGATTGTGGAGATGCATACTATTGAACACGACTGCGACCTTGAGATGCACGGAATGATGGCGAAGCTTGCAAGGGAATTCATCACTCCGATCGAACGGGAAGACATCATGAGGCTCGCTTATCAGATCGATGATGTCACAGATTGCATCGAAGATGTTTTGATGCGCATGTATATGTTCAATATCACGGTTGTAAGGCCGGAGGCCTTGGAGATGGCCTATATTATCCAGAAGTGCTGCTTCTCGCTGAAGGCCGCCTTGGAAGAATTTCATAACTTCCGCAAATCAAAGACGCTTCGGAATCACATTATCGAGGTGAATCGCCTTGAGGAGGAAGGAGACAGGCTTTATACAGAGGCCACAAGGAGATTGTATGTCAGCGATATGCATCCTGTTGCCATCGGTGCCTGGACTCATGTATTTCATATACTTGAAAAATGCT
>CAZHBR010000110.1:0-5789 GCA_964530755.1 uncultured Oscillospiraceae bacterium
TGCTTCAATATGGGGAAAAATTATTTCCTTACTGTCAGAATAAGCTACCACTTTTTTGATATCGTTTTCTAAACTATAAAGAGAATAACCTGACTCACTGTTGTAATAGCCGGAATAATCTATCCAGCGGCGCAGGGTGTTTTCATTAATCGTTTTTTCAGCCCATCGCAGCCTTTTTCTGATAAACTTGGAAAGAATACGATAATTTACCCGTGTAAAATCATAGCCGGCACCCCCTGCAGAAACGATTGCCTTGTAAAGTTTCAACCTTTTATCCGCTTCTTTACCGGTAAATACAAGGAAGCAGGAATCAGGAAGATTGTGCAGGTATTCGGCAAGCCTGTTTTCATCATCAAATACAGAATTCTTCTCCCCTTTTTCCAGCGGATGAAAGGATTCGATTACGACTACCCTTTTCTCCGACATGAGAGGCAGGGTTTCACACTGATTTATTATTTCTGATAGACAGGTTTGTTCACCGTCTATGACAGCGTGGTCTAGTTCCTTTGTTGCAGAAGATACGTATGTTTCGATGATCCTTGAGATTGCCCAATGAATCAGGTATTCTTCAACCCCATACAAATGCACAGGGCTCCTCAAAGATCCCTCTTTCAATTGATTTTCAATAATCAAAGAGTCATGCTTCTTTTGATTTTCATCCTTTGATCTTCTTTTCATCTGAACCTGCTTTCACCGGAGCATCGTATGCGCCAGGATCTTTCCCTGTTTTATTCGCAGCAGTACTGCACCGTCCTTGTCTGTCCTATATAGCATTATACCCGCTTTATTCAACTTTTCAACGACATCGGGATGAGGGTGGCCGAAATTGTTTTTACCGCTTTGAATAACGGCTACGCGGGGATTGACTGCACGAACAAAGCCATCGCTTGTAGATGTGGCAGAGCCGTGATGTGCCACTTTAAGTATATCTGAACTTAGCAGATCCGCTCCATATGATTCCATCACCGCCTTTTCCTCAAAGGATCCCATATCCCCCGTTACGAGGACCGATAATCCAGATATATATACCTTGATAAGCAGGCTCCTGGCATTTTCATCATCCTCCCCGCTTGGAACCTCATCCAGAGGATTTTCGTCAGGATAAGGCGGATAAAGAATTTCCAGAACCACTTCATCAATTTTAATCTTATCGCCTTTTGACAAGTATACAAGCGCCCTGGATGCAAGCCCGGTATCTGATAAAATTTTATCCTCCCTGCATCGATTTAATGAATACAGTCCCAGACGCTTTACCCGCATGAGCCTGCATAATGAGGCGACACCTCCATAATGATCGGTGTGAAGGTGGGTCACTAAAGCCAAATCGATGCAGGAAACGCGGTTTTTTAAAAAATAAGGAAGCAATACTTTCTTGCCCATATCGTAATCCGCCTTACCCCCGCCGTCTATCAAAATATTTTGACCGGAAGGAGTCCTGATGTGTACACAGTCCCCCTGTCCCACATCTACAAATACAATGTCGGCACGAAGACCATTTCCTCCTGAAGATGCAGATATCAATACGCTTAAAAGTGCCAAAGAAACTAACACAACAAAAATATGCTTTGATTTCCGCCTCCTGTAAAAATCCCAAAAGCATTCAGAGCTGATAAAGAAAATTAACAGATAAAATAGAATGACCGCAACCTTGTTTGGAGATACCACATTGAATGAGGAAAAGCTCCATCCTCCCGCCATGCAGTTTAACGCAGCCATAGCATCTAAAAGTATTTCAAGAACTGAAGAAAAAAAGCAGAAGCATCCGCCTCCGATAAAGCTGAAAAAAAGCAGAAGAATTCCAGCGGGAATAATCAGGCCGGCCAGGACTATAACCGGAATGTTGATTAAAAAAGCCGACAATGAAATGTATTGAAAATTGAAAGCGATAACAGGGATCAGCATAAGCTGCAACGAGGCCGTAGGAGCAAAAACAGTTAAAACGGCATTTCTGATCGCGTTCTGATTAGCGGACAGCATTCCAAGCCTGCTGTTAACAAACGGCAGCACGAAAGCTAAGGTGAATACAGCTAGAAACGAAAGCTGAAAGCCTAACTGAAACAGGGCGTACGGATGAATCAGCAATAAAAGAAAAGCGGAAAAGGAGGTGCAGCACAGCAGGTCGTATCTTTTATGAAGATGCTCTGAAAATATGTGGACAATTATCATAGTAACGGCGCGCATTACAGATGGGGAAAAAGAGGCGAGAGCTGCATAAAGCAGCAAAAAAGCGATAGTAACGGCTCGGGAGAAAGCGGTTTTTTTTCTGCGCAAAAATATTTTGTTTACAAGTGCATAGACAACCCCTACATGTATTCCGGAGACAGCCAGAATATGGGCAGTTCCATTTCTTTGGAAAACATCATAGACATCCTCGGAAAGCAGCGTCTTATCCCCGAACAACATGCCCAAAAGCAGGCTTTTTGCCTCAGCATCCATATCGTTGTCATCCAAGGCTTCTGAAAACCGATACTTCACTCTGGCCAGGCTTCCTTGGAAAGGATTAGGTGCACCTTTCACGATCATATGATGAAGAGATCCAGAAAGTATGTATTCAATCCCTCTTGTCCTAAGATAAAACCTGTAATCAAAAAGACCCGGATTCCTTTGCCCCGATGGGGATTCCAGCCTTCCTAAAAATGAGATATCCCTCCCGACCAAGGATTGAGGGTTTCCCGAGGCGAACCCTTCAATCATGCCTGCATTTCCTGAAGCGTTAAGCAAAAGCTTTTCCTTTAGCGCACCGGCTTTGCCATCGAATTCCCACCACCTGCCCGCTATAACCATTTGATAACCGTATGGCCTTTCCTCAAGGCTTTGCACCCTGCCTTCGATAACCGCAAGCTCTCCTGCAATATCTGCAAGAGGGCTGTCCCGATTTTCAATCAGCATAAAATCAAAGGCTCCTAAGAAAAAAAGGAGGAGTAAAGCGTAAATCATCCTGTGCCTGCACCTTGTAAGAAGAAGCATTAGCATCAACGAGGCAAACACCGCCGTCACAATTAGATGATCGCAGAAACGGGCGGCGGAAATTCCGCCGGCAAATGAAATCGATAGCGCGACAACGGGTCTTCTCATCTTCATCTCCTCCCTGCACAATATTGCATATTATACCATTAATGGGATCTAATAGCAATCATTTCTGTTTCGCCGTTATCCCTTTTTTATTGTCCAACCTGCTTAAGTCGTGCTATAATCAGGCTGTGCATAAGTCTGCATCGCGTAAGAAAAGGCGGGTATTTTTATGAGCGACAAATATAACAGTGAAATAGATGACTTTCTAAATGAATTTGACAAAATAGCCGATGGGTTTGAAAAGAGATTGGATCGGCATGAAGGCAATGTGACAATGCCGGTCCAGGACAAAACAGTGAACGCAAAGCCGGTGAATGATGATATGACAAAAGCAAAATCCAATGATAACAGAACAAAGACTACAGGTAAAAAGAAAAAAAAATATCGCCTGAACATAAAAAGATTTCTGCTGACTATGCTGATTTTTGCGGCCATTGTCTTCTTCGGCGTAGCCGGATGGGCAGCAACCGTGATAGCCGGCACCCCCGCCATCGATGCAGGGAACCTCTATTCAATGCTAGCCGAGAACTCCATACTTTATGACGATAAAGGAGATGAAATTGAAAGCATATATTCAGGCGGCACCGGCACAGGTTTACGCACGAACCTAGATTATACACAGATACCTCAGGATCTCATAAATGCATTTATTGCCATAGAGGATAAAACCTTTAGAACCCACAGCGGGTTCAATGTAATACGAATCTTCGGAGCTATATTTGAAGGCATCGTTACAGGAGATTCTATCAGTGGAACGAGTACCATAACCCAGCAACTGGCCAGAAACCTGTACATAAAAGACAAAAGCCACCGCTCGATGAAGCGAAAGCTGAAAGAGGCGTACTACGCCGTTCAATTGGAGAGGCAGCTTTCTAAAGAGCAAATCATCGAGGCCTATTTGAATACGATCTATTTGGGCAGCGGTGTCTACGGCGTCCAGGCGGCATCACAGGCCTACTTCTCAAAGGATGTAGAAGATCTCACCGTAGCGGAATGTGCTGTCATTGCAAGCATTCCAAAAAGTCCTCTCAGGTATTCACCTATCAAACGTTTGAACAATGAGGATATAGAGGACCCGGGCTCTTTGGATTTCATCTACCGTGGGGATTCCTTCAGCATCTGGTATCAGCCGGAATTTATTCCAAGACAAAAGCTGGTTCTCAAATTTATGAAAGAGCAGGACAAGATTACAGGAGAACAGTATGACGAAGCATTGGCGGAGAATATTCGCGATTCCATCAACCCCAACATCAATGCTGCATCGGACATATCCTCTTACTTTGCAGACTACGTAATCAAACAGGTTACAGAAGGCCTGATGAGCGAATACAATATCGACGAAGATGCGGCAAAAAACATAATATATAACGGGGGGCTCAGAATTCACAGCACACTGAACGTGAACATGCAAAAAATCATTGAAAAGGAGTTTAAGAACAATAACAATTTTCCCAACGTCAGCAGGCTAAAAAAAGATAAATCGGGGAATGTGCTGGATTCCGCAAGCAGAATTTTACTTTACCATAAACCGAACATCATCGATAAAAACGGTGATTTCATACTTTCTTCAGAAGAATATCGAATCGACGAAAAAGGCAATCTCGTCCTGCTTTCGGGATTCCGGCTGAATTTTTACAGGACTGAGGCCCAGGGGAAGACGGATTATAAAATTGAATTTAAATCGATGTATGAAGTATCAGACAGCATTTTCTACAGCATACCCGGCGGTTATTTACTTATACCTGCAGAGTATAAAACCAAGGACGGGAAAGGCAATCTGATAATAGACAAAGAATACTTTTCAGAAAACATCGATAAGACCCCGGACCCAAAATTCGGAAAGGGTCACTATCAGTTAAGAGAAAAAGTGGTTCAGCCGCAATCGGCAATGGTTGTTTTAGATTACAAAACCGGCGGAATTAAAGCTATGGCAGGTGGAAGGAGTCTGACTGGAAAGCTTTTGTTTAACAGAGCCACCGCAACGAGACAGCCGGGATCGGCAATCAAGCCTATGGCAGTATACGGACCTGCGCTGCAACGTTCTGTTGAGATGGTGCAAAACGATTCAGATGCGGCGGGCATGAAGCTTTGGACTGCAGCGTCCATAATAGACGACTCTCCTAATGTGGTTCAGGGAAAACTTTGGCCCAAAAACTGGTACCCAGGTTATCGCGGACTTACCACTTTAAGAAGATCTGTCGAACAATCGATCAACGTAAACGCCGTCAAGGTTTTCACGGATATCGGGCCGGCAGCATCCTTGTCATTTTTGAAAAAAATAGGCGTCACCTCCGTGGTAGAATCGGGAAACGTAAACGATATGAATGCTGCAGCCCTTGCCCTTGGCGGAATGACAAAAGGCATATCACCGCTGCAAATGGCCGCGGCATATGGAACGTTCCCAAACAGGGGAATGTACACAGAGCCCATATCGTTTACAAAGGTTACAGATAAAAGAGGGGACGTGCTGCTTGAAGGAGCCCCTGATAAAAGACAGGTGATGGACCAGGGTGCAGCATTTATTATGACCGACATATTAAGAACTACCGTTACAAGCGGGATTGCGGGAGCGGCATCCATCGGTTCTCATCCTGTAGCAGGAAAGACAGGAACAACCTCTGATAATTACGATGCCTGGTTTGTAGGAACAACGCCCTATTATTCTGCGGCGCTTTGGATAGGAAATGATATAAACCTTGAACTGTCATCGGGAAGTG
>CAZHBR010000111.1:0-5759 GCA_964530755.1 uncultured Oscillospiraceae bacterium
TTAAGTTCTATGCCAATAATGGCAATAAGCGAGCTGAAAAGACTTTGGATATCAGGCATTAAGCCTGATCCATTCCTTTATTTTTTCGAATGTAGCCTCGCTTATCACATGCTCAATGCGACATGCATCGTCTCCTGCAATTTTTTCTTCAACGCCCAGAGCTTTAACAAGATAAAGACAAATCAGCCGGTGACGCTCATATATTCGGTTGGCCTTTTCCCTGCCTTTATCGGTCAGAAGGATATTGCCTCCCGCCTCTACATCTATATATCCTCCTTTTTTGAGGATCCCTACCGCTCTGCTGATGCTTGGTCTTGAATATCCAAGCTCCGTAGCGATGTCAACTGAACGAACAGTTCCATTTTTCTTTTCAAGAATCAATATGGTTTCAAGATAGTCTTCACCAGATTCATTAATGCGCATTCTTCACCTCCTGTCTGTCTCATATTTTATAAAAAATATGCTCGACAAAGATTTTAATGCCTATGAAAATCAAAACAGCGCCGCCGATAATCTCTGCTTTCTCCCTCAGCCCCCCGCCGAAGCGTTTCCCTAAATAAAACCCTAATAGACAGCAAATAAACGTATCTGTGCCGATCAGACTTACAGCAAGATACACATTTGTTCTGATCACCGCGAAGCTGATCCCTATGGCAAAAGCATCTATGCTGGTTGCAATACCCTGCAGTATAAGATCTAAAAAAGTACAGCAGTCTTTACAGGCGTCCTCTTTAGGATGTCTGATACCCTTTATGCCGTTATATATCAGGGTTCCCCCTATAAATCCCAATAAAAACAAAGCGATCCAATGGTCGATAAACTCTACCGCATGGCTGACAGTACTTCCTGCAAGATAACCCAAAAGGGGCATGACGGCCTGAAATGCACCAAAAGTAAAAGCCATAAACAGCGCTTCTTTAATGCCCATCCCTTTATAGCAAATACCGTTAGAAACGGATACTGCAAAAGCGTCCATAGCTAAACCCAGCGCAATCAGATGCAGGGCAAAAAGCTCCATTATTCTAAATTCCCGCTTCCGGGTTAAGGCTTCTCATAGCTGTAATTGTTCGGCTTATGAGTTCATCAAGATCCCATCCCAGCATCTTTGCCCCTTCACTTATTGTTTCCCTTGAACACCCTGCGGCAAATGCAGGGCTTTTGAACTTCTTTTTAACCGATTTAAGCCCCAGATCGTCCACACTTTTTGAAGGACGCATAATGGCAACGGCGCCTATAAGCCCTGTGAGCTCATCTACCGCAAAAAGTATCTTTTCCATAAATTCCACCGGTTCCACATCACTTTTTGTTCCCCCGTATCCGTGACTTACCGTAGACCTGATTATTCCTTCATTTATACCTAAATCCCTCATTATCTCTGCTTGCTTTATACAGTGTTCTTCGGGAAATTGTTCAAAATCCAAGTCGTGCAGCATGCCGACCACTCTCCAATAATCCTCCCTTTTAGGGTCATATTCCTTCGCAAAATATCCCATAACGCCGGACACTATTTCACCGTGCCTGACATGAAATGCTTCTTTGTTATAGTCTTGTAAAATCTTTTTAGCCTGCTCTACTGTAGGTACATAGCTCATTACTCAAATCCTTTCATCTTCTTTTTGAAAATCATCTCCGCGTTGCCACCCAGAGATTTGAAATCCTTATAAAAATCCGGGTAAGACTTATTGACGGAATTTGCCTCAGTGACAATAACAGGTTTTTCACAGCCCAAAGCTCCCAAAGAAAAGGCCATGGCGATGCGGTGATCTCCGATGGAGGAGACGGTTACTCCCCCCTCCATTCTTTCACCCCCGTAAATGGTCAGCTTATCCCCTTCAATTTCTGCATTGCCGCCCAGTTTTTTTATGCCCCGGGAAAGCGCGGAAAGGCGATCATTTTCCTTTATTTGGAGCCTCCCTGCATTGCAAAGTGTAGTTTTTCCCTTTGCAAATGCAGCCATGACAGCCAGCATCGGAATTGAATCGGGAATATCCTTAACATCTACCTCTATACCATTTCCTAAGGCAGGCAGGATGTTGAGCAAAGCCTTATCCGGTTGCTTAGATGCGGGGCAAAGCCCCTCCACGGTTACATTTCCTCTGGGAAAACGATTGGCACACAGAAAATAGGCGGCGCTGCAGTAATCACCCTCTACCTCATAATCTGCGGCCACATAACGCTGAAAGCCCGGCACAAACCAGCCCAATCCTGTATATTCCACCTTTACACCAAAATGGTTCATTATGTCTATAGTAAGCGTAATATAGTCTTTTGATACAAGGGGCGTAGTAAGAACAATTTCACAGTCCCTCGCCATTAAAGGCAGGGCCATCAGCAGGCCGCTTACAAACTGTGAGCTCACATCTCCTCTAATTGCAAATTTATCTCCCTGCATCTTGCCTTCTATGGTCAAAGGAAACCATCCTTTAGGCCCCTCCTTTGCCACCTTCACACCATGCTCCGTTAGAAGCTCAAGCAGCGGCAAAAGGGCCCGTTTTGCGAGCCTGGGTCCACCTACAAAAGTGGTTCTTCTTCCAAGTGCGGAAAGTACCATTAGCAAAAAACGCAAGGTAGAAGCAGATTCTCTGCAATCAACCACCATATCATCGGTATATATAGCTTTTATTCCCTGAAGGGTAGCCTGAATATCTTCAGTCAGCTCCAAATTTGTTATATTGCAGGAGCCTCCTGAAAGCACTGAACATAAAATTGCCCTGTGGGCGATGCTTTTAGAAGGCGGAGCCTTAATAGTACCTGACAGTCTTCCGGGATATATCCTAACATCCATCGTATCACCTCCCGACAAAATCTAGCAATGATTCCGCTTTAATTTTACGTATGCGGCATTTGCCTATACCCTCGCAGACGACGATATTCATATCGTCCCCTGTTCTTTTTTTATCGTTTACGGCCGCCGAAGCAATCTCTTTTAAACTCGCCCCCTCAAAAGATGCGGGCAGATCAAATAGTTTTAGCAATCTTAAAAATCTTTTTTCAACCTGCGGGTCCAAAATACCCTCACGCACGCATATAGAAAGCATCATAGCAGTCCCGATGCCCACGGCCATGCCGTGCGTTATGCTGTATTTGCTGAGTTTTTCCACCCCGTGCCCGAAAGTATGACCTAAATTAAGCAGCTGGCGTTTCCCCCGATCATATTCATCTTCACTTACTATAGCTCCTTTTATGCTCACGCAGCGCTCTATTATTTCTTCAAGGCGCTCCACTAGCTTCCCCTGCTCAATTAAAGAAAAGAGATCTTCATCTGCTATCAGTCCGTATTTTATGACCTCTGTTACCCCACCTTTTATAATAAAAGGATCGTTTAATAGCCCGGGATCGCATATCACCAGCAAAGGCTGATGAAACTGCCCCATAAGATTCTTACCCTCTGTTAAATTGACTGCCGTCTTGCCTCCTACCGAGGAATCTGTCTGAGATATAAGGGTTGTAGGAATTTGAACGTAAGGCAGCCCGCGGAGATATGTTGCGGCAGCAAAACCCGCCACATCCCCCGGGACTCCGCCGCCAAAGGCGATGATGATATCCCCTCTAGTAATTTCCTCCCGCATCAGAAAGGAATATATTTTTTTTATGACATCCGGATTTTTAGAATTCTCTCCTTCGGGAAACGCAAATAACCTGGCATCAATCCCCTGCCGAAGAAGACCGGACATTAAACGGTCACCATATAAAGCCGATACCGCATCGTCTGTGATGACCGCCGCTTTATCAAAATTTGCACACTGATTTATCCACCTGCCGGCTTCATCAAGAATCCCTTCTTGGATCAGCACATCGTAAGGCGCTTTTGCACCTATCCTGACCCTCCGCATTATCCCTCCCCATCCCATATGCTTAAGCCCTTATATAATTTTAGTCCATTAAGAAAAAAAAGACAAGGGTCGATCTTCTTTATTCGAGGCACAAAATGGGTATAATAGCCGATGAGGTGATATTATGATAATCTATCTGGCCGGCGGTTGCTTTTGGGGAGTGGAAAAATATTTGAAATCCATTCCGGGGGTAACCGAAACAGAGGTGGGATACGCTAACGGGAACACTGAAAATCCCACCTACGAGGACATATGCTACAACAGCACAGGACATGCTGAAACGGTTAAAGTGCAATACGATCCGGAAAAAATCAATCTGGACCGCCTGCTTCGGCTCTATTTTCAAGTGATTGATCCCACTGCCCTAAACCGCCAGGGCAATGACAGCGGCACACAATACAGAACCGGAATCTACTATGTCTACGATGAGGATGAGCCTGTTATCCGTTCGGCCGTCGGTAAACTGGAAGAAAACTGCGATAAGCCTGTTCTCGTTGAGATAATGCCGCTTTCCAATTACTATCCCGCGGAATCCTATCATCAGGACTATCTGACAAAAAATCCGCAGGGATACTGTCATATAGAGCCGGAGCTTTTTGAAAATGCCCGGGGCGCTGTCGTGGATCCGTCACAATATGCAAAATGCGATCCCTCCGCGGCTAAAAAAAGCCTGACGGACATGCAGTATAAAACTGCTTTCGAAGACGCCACAGAACCACCTTATGAAAATGAATATTGGGACTTGTTTAATCCGGGTATTTACGTGGATATAACAACCGGCGAGCCCCTATTCTCGTCTGCAGATAAGTTTGCTGCCTGCGGATGGCCGAGCTTTACAAAGCCCCTTGACCCTGACTGCGTCACCTTTTGTGAGGACTTAAGCCTCGGGATGACGAGGAAAGAAGTAAGAAGCAGGGTCGGAGATATCCATTTGGGCCATGTATTTGATGATCGTCCAAATGCAGAGAACGGGCACAGATATTGCATAAACAGTTCCTCTTTGCGCTTTATAGCTAAAGAGGATATGGAAGAACAAGGTTACGGCAAGTATCTGCCTTTCGTTTAGGTCTTCTGCTGTATGATTTTAAATACCGAAAGGGTTTTATCAGAGGGCCCATGCAGATGCCTGCCATCGGATCTGTAGCTTTCAACGTAGTCCCAGATCTCCTTAGTCATCCTCTCGCCGGGATATATAACAGGAATACCCGGCGGATACGGTGCTATCATTTCACCGGCTATCTGATCCACAGCCTCGCCCCACGGGATGCTTTTCTTTAACGAAAAAAAGGCCTCCCTCGGCGTAAGCAATCTTAGAGGTACCGGGGGAAGATATATTTCATTTTTTATCTCCGTTCCATCTTTGTGAGCGTGAGCAATTCTTTTAAGTGCGCCAATGAGTCTATCGACATCCTCTTTAGTATTAGCGTATGTAATAATACCCACCACGTTAATATAATCAGATAGCTCCAAATCAATTCTGAATTCTTCAAACAGCATGCTGTGAAGCCTGAATCCCGTAAGGCCGAGCTTTTTTGCGCTTATAACGAGTCTTGTTGTATCTACAGCCTTAACGCCGCATTCCCCGATTAACTGATCTTCCATGCAGATCATACCCTCTATCTTGTTTATCTCGCTTCTTGCATAATCGGAAAGCTCAACCGCCATTTCCGCCATTCGCTTTCCGCTGATCGCAAGCTCGTATCTTGCTATATCAAGGGAGCTTAACAGTAAATACGAGGGGCTGGTGCTTTGAACGATTTGAAGAAGGGCTTCCACCTTATCTACATCCACCAGCTTTGAATTTATGTGAAGCATAGAGCTTTGTGTAAGCGACCCTGTAACCTTATGGATGCTTTGAGAACACATATCCGCCCCCTGCAAAAGGGCTCCCTCGGGCAACCGATTTGAAAAATACATATGAGCCCC
>CAZHBR010000112.1:0-5746 GCA_964530755.1 uncultured Oscillospiraceae bacterium
AGGAACAGGGGTCCTTCCGGGCTCCTGTTTCAGATATTCAAGAAATATATCAACTATTTTAGGGTCAAACTGGGTTCCGGCGTTTCTTTGAAGTTCGCTTATCGCCTTTTTCTTCGATAAAGCCTTTCTGTAGGGTCTATCTTGGGTTATGGCATCATAGGCATCAACTACTGCAAGAATCCTAGCCGACAGGGGGATTTCATCTCCTGCCAGGCCTCTGGGATAACCCTTTCCGTCCCATCTTTCATGATGGGCTAAAATGTAATCGGCAATGGTCAGAAGTTCCGGAACTGTCTGTGCAATCCGATAACCTATCTCAGGATGTTTTTTAATAACCTGGAACTCATCCCCTGTCAATGCCCCTGGTTTCTCCAGAATCTGATCGTCTATTCCTATCTTTCCTATATCATGCAGAACCGCCAATACCTCCAGTTCATCTATAGCATAGGAGGTAAGTCCCATGGATTTGCCGATTCCCCTGCAGAACCTTCCAAGTCTTTCACCGTGCTCTTCAGTTTCACAGCTTTTTTCGGAAAGTGTATTTTTAATGGATGCCAATACGATACTTCTGTAGCTTTTCGCCCCTAAAAGCTTACTTTTATACATATTATCTTCGGCCCTTTTTAAAACATCCTCCCATTTTTCATTGCTGTCCACTTTGACAGCGCAACCCAGTGATATGCTTAAACTGGTATCGGATACCTTTATTCGGCTGCAGCCTTCTTTTATTCTTTTACCTATATTTTGACCTGCCTCCTCTGTTGTGTTTTGCAATAAAATCACAATTTCATCTCCACCCCATCGTGATATTACATCCTTTTCCCTGCAGCAGGTTCTGATCACATCAGCAACCTTAACTAAAGCTTCATCCCCGGTTTGATGTCCAAATACATCATTTATTAATTTAAGACCGTCTAAATCTCCCATAATAAGCGTTAACGGATAGTTGTCGCGTCTTTCGCTGTCCAGCTTTTTTAGCACCTCTTCAAAATAGGCCCTGTTATAGAGCCCTGTCAGTGAATCTCTATAGCTAAGATACTCTATTTGCGCTTCCTTCTCCCTCTCTTCGGTCACATCGCGAAATACCAAAACAGCCCCCAAAATATCACCGTTCCTGTTCTTTATGGAGGCGACGCTGTCTGCTATAATTCTTTCCCGTCCATCTTTAGATTTCAGGATAGCCGACTTTGTCACCCCGCCGGCTTTGCCGCGCTTTAAAACCGTATCGACCGGATTTTCACAGGGCTCACCTGAAATTTCGCTGTATATATCAAAAACATCGCTAAGGGGTCTGCCTTTTGCATCATTTTGCGTCCATCCGCTCAGATTTTCTGCGACCGGATTTATCAGGTCCACCCTCCCATCCTTATCGGTGGTTATTACGCCGTCTCCTATGGAATACAATGTGACCTTCAATCTCTCCTTTTCCCTTAACAGCTCCTCCTCAGCCTCCTTCTTTTCTGTAACATCGTCGTATACGGCTACAATTTCTCCGGTGGGAAGCTTAAAGACAGTGTTTTCATACCAATGCCTCTCCCCACCCTCTTTATAAATATTTGCCGGATAATAAGCAGGCTGCCCAGTTTTCCAAACCTCCCGAAAAATATCCACGATGCCGAATTCATCGGCTCCCGGCCGAAGCTCACCTAATGCCTTTCCTGTCACATGCTCCTTTTTCCAGTTCTCTGTTTTCAGGCTTGCCGGATTTACACTTCGAATGATGTAATCGAAGCTCGATTCCCCTTTGCCTTTCACCTGATAAATGATAATAGAAGAGGGTGTATTATCGAATATGCTTTGTATCTCCTGAAGATCCCTGTGTGTTTTTTCAAACCTAACGGCTTTGTGAAGCAAAATAATCAAATGGCTTTGACCCGATACAAATGCTGTTACGACATATTGATGTCCGTTCATCTGTAATGTTTCATCATAACATCTGGTGCCCTCTGTCAAAACAAGGTCATTGAATGAGACAAGCCATTTTTTCCGCGTTTTCTTTGAGGTCAGCAGCCATTTTGTAATGCTTTCGCCTAGGGCTCTATGCTTTCTTATATTTAACAGTGTTTCAAAAGCAGGATTAACATCCAATAATTTATAATCGACGGGCATGCCTGCGGAATCAAGGATTACTTTGTTAACAGTAAAAATTAAAGGTGCTTTCTCGAAGAATTGCTCACGAAAATTTTTCATCGCCTGTTCTCCTCTCTTTATATTACATATATACGCCCTTCATTCGGTTTCTCCTGCTTTTCCGCGCGCAATCAAATAAAAAAGGTACAGCTGTTTTTGCTGTACCAGTTAAGTCTGTGCAATTAATCTTTTAAAAGCGATAATGGATGTAATCCAATATTATTTCTACCACGCGATTAAAATCCAATTTGCTGACATTTATGCACAAATCGTAATTGCGCACATCGAGCATATCTTTGCCTGTAACTTTGCGGACATAGCGTTCTGTCGCCTGATCAGTTGTAAGCAGCAAAGCCTTTGCATCTTCTTCGTCAAGACGAAACAACCGCATGTAGTTCTCAAGCCTGTAATCCGGATCTCCTGTAAAAAGCAGATGAACGGCGTTGGGAAATCCGCTAAATCTGTGAAACCCCCCCCTGCCCATTACAACGGTAGGACCCTCCCCTGCCAATTCCAGCAGGATATCGGCCTCCGCCTCATGGACCTCTGCATCGCTTACTATGCTATGCATCTCAGGTATATAGGATTCCAAATCGTGAAGTATCGGAGTCTTTCCAAGAATGTCCCAAAAGCTTTTCATGCTTTTTGCATCATCTTCGGCTTTTTCCATGACCTCCAGGCCCTTTGCCGCCTTTTCCACCGTTTTCTTATCTATATAGTTTGCAGATAAACGCCGGGCCAGTCTCTGACCGATTTCCAATCCCCCGCAGCCGGGCTGCCGGCTTATGGTAATTATCACCTTATAGGACATACTCCATTTTCACATCCTTCACTACCGATATCATATTCCGCTTCCTCTTTTTCATACTTAGAAATTAAAGAAGGAATAAACGGCTTCATATCCGCGGTTCTTCTATTATACTCTTCTTCGCTGATTTCTTCAAAGGGCAAAAGATCGTAAAAATTATCTTCATATGATAAAAATGAAAGGGCAACGGTATCATCCCAGTTATCATACACCCACCGCTCCACGCCATCCCATTCGTGATCGCGAACATGAACGGTGATAGAGCAGTTATGATCAACATAATGATTCATAAACATCTTGTATATTTCCAGTTGCTCTAAGGCCGACACATCGCCTTTCAGCTTACCCTTTGGGGCCTTTACCGGGAATTCCACTACCTTGGTGACGCAGGATTCATTATCCTGACCCACCTCCGGAAACACCGGGTATTCCAGATCCTCGCATACCTTGACCAAAGGATCATCGCTGCTGATTCTGATCCTGCGTATATAGTACGGAGTATGATTGAAATGCACTCCGCTGGACACTACAGGAAGAAGGCTCAAGGTTCCTTCGGGCTTCACCGTGGTCACAAGAAGGGGTTCTCCCTGCCCCAGCTCCCGTGCATATTCCTTAGCTGCATCTTTTGCTGTATTTCTCAAATCCTGCAAAAGCTCAATTTGCTGTTCCTTTGTAAAGGATAAAGCATTGACCATATCCTGCCAACCGGTAATAGAACAGCCAAGGAGCTTGTCTCTTTGCTGAATTGCATCCCATTCAGGTATCTCCAGCTCAGTACATGTCATCCTGTATCCGGCCCTTGCCGACAGGCGTTGAGCCTCCATAAGGCCATCGTAGTCCAACCCGTCATCTTTGACAAACCCCATGACATTAACCGTTGTAAGATTGCACAGGCCCTTTGAGTCCAAAAGAATTTCAGCGCAGGGATTCACTCCGTTAAAGTTCGGCCTTCTTTTTAAACCCGCCTCTTCATTGACCCAGCCCGGCTCACCTGAATACCTCATCTGCTGAAGATGCCAATTAAGCTGTTCCCTTGTGGGTTTTCGCGTATAATAGATAGAATTATTGCTCATCTGCCTGTGGGCTATCTCGGTATCTATCACCCACTTTTCATCCACTTTTTTATACAACTCGCTTTTAGCCTGTATGCAGTCCTTATCATCCTGATCTATAAGAACTATCTCGGCCGTTCTTCTTACGCCCCCCACTACAACATTTTCACCGATTATATTCGCGATGTCCAGACAATCGATGGGAAGAAGCTTTATTCTGTCAGTCGTGTATCGCGCTTTTGCTTTTTCAACGACCTTGGTGATCTTAACAAACATATTCTTCATGCTCGAATGACCGCTGGCCGTGCCGCCGAAGGTTTTAAGCTTCTCTCCTTTAGGCCTTACATGATCGTAGTTCAAAATAATGGTTTTGATTTTTCTATATTCCGTGCTGTACAAAATTCTCAGAAAATAATCCAAAGATTGAACCCAGCCCTCTTTGCTGTCCCCTATTATAATTTTTACCGTATCGTTATGTGTGAATTCCAATGAGGTGCTATCCTGGCGAAGGTCCCTTGGAAAAGGGGTGTAGGATTCGTGAATTACTTCCAAATTCGTTCTTATCATAGGAAGTTTTTCAACATCCTTTTTCGTGATCCTTATCCCTACCCCCGAACCTACCATAAGCAGATAAAATACATCTTTAAACGATGAAAAACTATCAATCACCTGAAACGAACAATTGAAATTTGACATGGGATAATACTTCGATACATCCGTGCTTCCAACCCAAAGGGTTCTGCCCGAAAGGAATTGTTTAAGCTCATACACGTTCTTATACAGTTTTTCAGCTTCTTCTTTGGAAGTAGGAACCAGACTGCAGTTGTACTCTACAGCCCTTCTTACCGTTTCCCACCAATACTCCCGCCTCATTTCCTCGCCTATCCAACGCGAATAGGTTCTGTAGTAAACAAAGCTTCCAAGCTGGTTCATCGGCGACGGCGCATGTTTGTACAGGCTCACGAAATCCTCAGAGATGATGCGTCCATCCCGACGCTTTCTTGCATCTCTTGTTTTATCCCGTTCATATCTGTAAATGATATACTTTTTGGCCGCATCCTTCCTTTCGCTGGCCATTAAAAAATCTTCTACCAGATCTTGAATATCTTCAACATGTACCTTTCTTCCACCGTGTTTTACTTGCCCTGCTATAGTTTCTGCAATATCCCCTGCAAGTCTATCATCGATCCCCGCCTTAGTTTCCAGCATGGCGTTTAAGATCGCATTTTTAATCTTGCTGCTGTTGAAACTTACCTCGCTGCCATCTCTTTTTATTACTGTTTCCATGGGCGTATTCCCTCCTGCAATTACTTCTATACAATCAACATGTAGTCATTCTTGATCAACGTATGCCCATTATATAGTATATATTATCATCCTGCAAGAGGGATTCACATTAAAATGAGCCCACAAAACCTGCCCTTTTTTTTGCATTGTCAAGATGTGTTTCTATCGCCTTTACACCCGCCTCTTCATCTTTATCGATAAAAGCTTTATAAATATCCTCATGCTCCTTCAAAACCTCGTAAAGCCTTTTATCCAGATAGGCGCTGTTGACCTTAAGCTGCTTAATGTAGTATTGATATGTGGATAAAGTATGGGAGAGCATGCGATTATGCGAAGCCCTGTAAATAAGGCCGTGAAAATTCATATTAATGTTGAGCATTTTTGCCCCGTCGTTGCGCCTTGTGTAAAACTCCATAAATTCATACGCTTCCTCTAGTTTTTCCATCTCTTCTTTTGTAATGCGCTAGAT
>CAZHBR010000113.1:0-5741 GCA_964530755.1 uncultured Oscillospiraceae bacterium
CTGAAATAATAGCCATGGGAATCAGAATGACAGCCGCAAGCGTATAATTCCCTTCCAGAACTCTCACGAAAAAGCCGAAGGTCAGAGTTGCTAAAAACATCCCCGCGTTTTGAAATAAGACCACGATCCCGTTGCTTTTCGCCAATAAAGCATCTGAGGCTACAAGTTTACCAAGGGAGGAAAACATCAAGCAGGGCGTTGCCGCACCTATGAATCCCAATATTGCCGCACCAAGAATAATCGTTGTAATTGATTTTGTAAACATGAGTGCAGAACCGATCCCACCGCAAAACAATGTCAAGGAATACAGCCATTTATGACTGTACCGATCTGCCAGTCTTCCTAAAGCCGGAGAGCCTATAAGGCAGAGAATCATAGGTAAAGAGGCTATAAAGGATGCCTTGCTTAAGGACAATAATCCGTTTGAGGTAGCATATCCCGGAAAAAATGTAACTACAGTCATTAGACAAAAGTTATATACGAGAAAACCTATCGACGGGAATATCAGATTTTTATTCTTAAACGCATCCGCCAAACTAATATTTTTTATGCTTATGTCGCCCTCACCGTTCTTTTCATTGGATTTTTCTTTAAAAGCAAGCATAAAGAATAAGATGGCAGCGATTGTAAATAACGCATATACCCACCAGATACCCTTCCAACCTATAGGTCCAATCAATTTGGGAACTGTGTTAAACGCCGCAATTTGACCCGTAGAAATCCACACTATGCAAATTCCCATCACCGTCCCTATTTTTTTTGGATCCGCATTAACAACTGCAGCTACGGGCAGGGCAACGCTGATGATCAAAAACCCTAACCCCTCGACACCCCGGCTTATTAATAAAGGCGCTGCGGAATCAGACATTGCACCCATAATCGAACCTGCAATTATCAGCGCAGCAGAAAGCAGAAAAACAGGTTTGGCTCGCATCTGCTGTACTAAAAAACCTGCAGGAATAGAGAAGATAAGACATATAAGTAAAAAAATCGACATGAGCCAGGGTGAATTCACTTGAGACAGTCCTACCGAATAGGAAATCTGGTCCATAATAGGCGGCACCTTAAACTGATGAATCGCGATCGCAGTTCCTATAAGAAGTAACAGTAATCCTAAAGATACAGGCGATTGGTAACTATATTGCTTGTTGCTGTTTGCCAATTTACTTTCCTTAATCAATTTTTCTGATTAACCCAAAAGAGATACAAAACAGTACCTCTTTGTGCATGGTCGGAGCGACAGGATTCGAACCTGCGGCCTTTTGACCCCCAGTCAAACGCGCTACCAAGCTGCGCCACGCCCCGATCTGTATTTAATTCTGTGCCCATAATGGTGCCGGCGATCGGGGTCGAACCGATACGGTGTTGCCACCACGGGATTTTGAATCCCGCACGTCTGCCAATTCCATCACGCCGGCACATTAACGATGATAGCACAATGAAAGCATCAAAGCAAGAAAAAAACATTTGCTTTTTCATTAATATTAGATATAATGCATATTAGAATCTATAGGAGGACAAGTAATGGATACATTTTACACTCTATTGCCTTTAATCTTGATAATCTTAATAATGTACTTCTTGTTGATCCGACCTCAAAAAAAGAGAGAAAAACAGGTCAATGCCATGAGGTCTCGGATAAAAGCCGGAGATGAAATTGTCACTATTGGGGGAATTTACGGCGTTATTGTTAAAGCTAAAGAAGATAAGCTGATATTACAGGTCGGCGCTGATAAAACAAGACTGGAGATCGCACGATGGGCGGTATCTAAATTAACAAGCGAAGAAGATATACCTCCAAGACCGAAAAAGGCACAAGAAAACGATGAGGATAAGACACCTCCTAAAAGCAGACCGAGAAGACTGGAGAAGACCCCTTCAAAAGAAAAAGATATAGTCAACGAGGCAAAAGTTAATGAAACTGCCGCTTCTGCCGCAGGATCATCAGAAAACTCAAAAGAGGAAGAATAACTGTTTATTGCTTTATCCCCTGCACCGCATCTGCAGTGCAGGGTTTTTTTTAGTAATAGTCCAAATAGCACCGCAGTATACTTTATAAAGATCTGGAGGTGTTATTATGAGGCATAAAAGCATATTCGAGCCTTTGATCAAATCGATTAAAGCGCTTATCATAGCTGCACTTATCTTCCTTATTATAATAACGGGATTCGGTTTGATGGTCCGTTTTACACCTTTGCCGGAACGGTTTGCCATGTACTATGCCATGGCGGCGATGTGCATTGCCTGCCTGTTTTTAGGGATTTATGCGGGCGGTTTATTAAAGAGGCGGGGGCTTTTATACGGTATGCTGTATTCGGCTGTTTTTCTTGCAATTCTGCTGCTTGTTATAGTCAGCAGGGCGGGAGTAAACGAGGGCTTTGTATTCCTTCAACCAAAGTATCTGGCCTGCCTGCTATTTGGAGGCCTTGGCGGCATCGCGGGTGTAAATATGCGAAGCTGAAAGATTTTCTTGGGCTGCAGCACGTGGTCTTTGCAAATCGCTTGTAGACAAGCCTGAAAAGTAGTAGAATAATCAATGAGCATTTTTTACTGCGGAAGAAGGGATAACTAATGAAAAAGGTACTGTCGATTTCTATCGTTTTGCTCATTATAGGCGGGTGGGTAATGAGCCTGACCGACATAGGTCCATCTTATAAGGATGCCATAAAACTCGGATTGGATTTCAAAGGCGGGGTCTATGTGGTGATGGAAGCCCAAACTGACGCTACAGGATCTGAGCTGGCAAAGCTTATGGAACAAACCCAGGTGATTATCGAAGAGAGAGTTAACCGCATGGGGCTCTCTGAACCCGTAGTTACAATTGAAGGGGAGAATAAAATCCGCGTGGAGCTTCCCGGTGCCGACAATGCTAACGAAGCTATTAAAACTATTGGGAAGACTGCGCAGCTTCAATTTGTACTCGGTGACGGGACGGTAGTTTTAGATGGAAGCAATGTAAAAGATGCTGGAGTAGGAAAAGACAACAAGGGCTTTAATGCTGTGGATTTAGAATTCGACAAAGACGGAGCAGCGGCATTTGAAGAAGGCACGAGAAAAGCATATTACGGCGAAGTGATAAACCCCGATACCAATGCAGTCGACCGCAGCATATATATCGTACTTGACTGAAATACTATTTCGTCCCCGCAGGCGGTAAGCGTGATAAGCGGCGGAAAGGCGCAAATTACAGGCAATTTTTCCGACAGCGAGGTTACCGAGCTTGCGTTATTGATCAGGGGGGGTTCTTTGCCGGTTGGATTAAAGGAAGTTCAAACATCCTTAGTAGGGCCCAGCCTTGGGCTTGATTCCCTCAATAAAAGTCTGATATCGGCGGTGATCGGGGTAGGTCTTATTCTGATTCTGATGGTCGTTATGTATTGGATTATGGGCCTTACGGCAAACATAGCCCTGCTTTTATATATTATGGTGGTATTTTGGATATTAGCGCTTTTTTCCGCAGTTCTGAATCTGCCCGGCATAGCAGGTCTTATTCTGTCGGTAGGCATGGTCGTTGATGCTAACATAATTATATTTGCAAGGATAAAAGAAGAGTATCGCAATGGGAAAACCTTGCGCGTTTCTGTAGGCTCGGGATTCAAGCGTGCAATGGGTACAATTATAGATTCGCAGCTTACGACTATGATAGCCGGTATAGTACTTTACCAATTCGGGACAGGCCCGGTGCGCGGCTTTGCGCTTACGCTCATGATCGGTATCATTGTCAGCGTATTGACGGCCGTTTTTGTCACTCAATTTTTACTGAATACCCTTGTAGAAAGTAAAACGCTCAGCAAGCCCAAACTATTTGGACTGACAAATGAACGCTTCACATTTAAAAGAGAATTTTTCTATTTGAAGCACCGCAAAGCTTTTTATATGATTGCGATCGCATTGATAGTTTTAGGAATAGGGACCGGTTTTATCAGAGGATTTAACTACGGCATAGATTTTACAGGCGGTACAATGATCCAGATCGATATGGGAAAGACAGTATCAGTGGAAGAGGTTCAGGACATACTTTCAGAAAATGATGTCGACGGAACTGTCGTACACGCTGGTGAAGGGAATAAAGAGATTATCATAAAAACGACTGAGGCTTTAAATAACGAGGACAGGCAGAAGCTTTTTTCGAATTTTTACTCCAAATATGATCTGAGCGAGGCCAATTTATTGGCTACCGAGCAGTTCAGCGCGTCTGTAGGCAACCTGCTAAAGGTCAACGCAGTAAAGGCTGTGATCATCGCCACATTGTTCATGCTCATCTATATCATAATACGGTTTGAATGGAAATTCGGCATAGCTGCTATAGCAGCCTTGATTCATGATGTGCTGATAGTGATAGCCTTTTACGGGCTTTTCCGCATCCCGATAAACAATCCCTTCATAGCAGGCATACTCATCGTTGTTGGATATTCCATAAACGATACCATTGTTGTATTTGATAGAATCCGCGAAAATAAAAAGCTGATGAGGAAGGGTCGAATGGAGGAGCTGATCGATAAGAGCATAAATCAGACCTTAGTGAGATCCGTTATGACCTCTATTACTACAATAATCGCCATAATACCGCTGTTTCTGCTCGGGGGGTCGACAATACGGGATTTCACACTCCCGCTGATTGTGGGAATCACCGCAGGTGCTATTTCCTCAATAACCATTGCAAGCCCCTTATACTATGAAATTGACAGGAGAATCAATAAGCCCCGTTATAAAGGTAAAAAATGAGGTATATATGATCAATACGGAGCGCATGGAAGAATTTCTTGAAGATCTGCTCATAATCAACCCCAATTACGATCTTGAGCTGCTTGAGCGTGCCTATAGAAAAGCTGAGGAGGTCCACGAGGGACAGCTTCGTAAATCCGGTGAGGACTACATCATCCACCCCATGTCCGTTGTAAAAATTTTGGCCGATCTGGGAATGGACGAAAATACTTTGATAGCGGGTTTGCTCCATGACTCTGTAGAAGATACCCCTTATACCCTTGAAGACATAAAATCGGATTTTGGCGAGGAAGCCGCCCTCTTAGTCGATGGTGTCACCAAACTGGGCTCTTTAATCTATGAAAGCAAAGAGGAACGCCAGGCAGAAAACTTGCGAAAAATGTTTCTTGCTATGTCCAAAGACATCAGGGTTCTCATAATTAAACTGGCTGACAGATTGCACAACCTTCGCACAATCAACTATATGAACGAAGAACAGATCAAAGAAAAATGCAAGGAAACCCTGGAAATTTACGCTCCTTTAGCCAGTCGCCTAGGTATATTCTCTATGAAGTTTGAACTGGAAGATATCGCATTGAAATACCTTGATCCTGAAGCGTATTACAATCTTGCCGAACAGGTGAATAAAAGAAGGGATCAGCGGCAGGAAAGCATCGAAAAAATAATCTCCGCCATAAGGGTAGCCCTGGATAACCTGGAAATGGTTTATGAAATAAAAGGCCGCAACAAACATTTTTACAGCATATATCGCAAAATGAAATATCAGGACCGCCAGCTTGATGAAATTTTCGATCTTATGGCCATCCGGATCATTGTAAACAGTGTAAAGGATTGCTACGCTGCGCTAGGTGTGGTACATACCTTATGGAAGCCGATTCCCGGCCGCTTCAAGGACTATATCGCGATGCCAAAACCTAATCTTTATCAATCACTGCACACAACGGTCATCGGCAATAACGGTGAGCCTTTTGAAATACAAATACGCACCCACGAAATGCACAGATTGGCAGAATACG
>CAZHBR010000114.1:0-908 GCA_964530755.1 uncultured Oscillospiraceae bacterium
TGAAGATGGTCTTGCGGCTGGCGGTTGAAAGGCTGACAGGTATTTGTCCCCTCGTTGTAAGCGTAGAACTGGATATAGGTATTCCTATTACTATTGACAATCCGGCTCAATTAGGAAGCGATATGATCTCAAATGCGGTCGCGGCAATTGCAAAATACGAGAAGCCCATATTGATTTTTGATATGGGAACGGCCACAACACTATCCGTTATCGACAAAAAAGGAAACTATATCGGGGGAATGATAATACCGGGCCTGCGTCTTTCTGTTGACGCTCTTTCAGCCAGAACTTCGCAGCTTCCCCGTATTAGCTTGGACAAGCCGGAACAACTGATTGGAACCAATACGATAAACTGCATGAAATCCGGGGCAATATACGGAAATGCCGCCATGCTGGACGGAATGATAGACAGGGTTGAGGATCATCTTGGGATGTCCTGTACAGTGGTAGCTACAGGGGGTTTGATAGGCGAAATCGTACCTTATTGCAGAAGAAAAATCATATTGAATAAATTTCTTACATTTCACGGGCTGAGAATATTGTACGAAAAAAATCACGGAAGATAATCTCAGGTGTATTTAGTATCGGCAGGTGTAATTTAACGTCTGCCGATAATTTTTTGTATATTCTGTTTACTCTTGTAAAATAATTGAATGGAACAGACCCGGTAAAAATATCTTATAGGGAACGGCACCGCTTGATTTGTTTGGTGACATTTAATCGGTGCTTACATATATTGCTGTCTTGCGGGACAGATATAATTCTGATAACATTAATTGATGTATTTTGTAAAAGGATGGCGACTATGACATACGGAAAAAAAATAAATGACATTTTAAAGGGCGCATCCGGAAAAAGAATTATATTTTTTATTTTTTACCCGCTGGCAGTTTTCTATATGGAATTAA
>CAZHBR010000114.1:918-5719 GCA_964530755.1 uncultured Oscillospiraceae bacterium
TAACCGTGAAAATTGCTTGCTTTGCCAGAATATCTTTATCATCTTTTTTATATACGGGACTGTTTTCAATATCCTTAGGCCTTGGATGCGCTTTACTTTCCGGCATAGCAGGCCGGATCATGAACCGATGGATTGCCGTTATTCTGATGGCAGTCATTTGGCTGTTTTGTGCGGCACAGATACTGTATTTTTCTATTTTTGATACGTTTGGAACGCTTTATTCTCTGTTTGCAGGTGCAGATGCGATTATGGAATACCATCAGACTGCGCTTGGGGGGATCAGGGTATCGGCCTTTCCTTTGCTGCTTTCTGTTATCCCTCTCGTGCTTTTTCTCTTTTTAGGCCGGGGCCTCGTTCCCGAAAAAAGGTTGATTAAAAAAGATGTGCTTTGCCTTGCAGGATCGTCTATTGGGGCATATCTTTTAGCCGTGCTTTTAATTCATGCAAATAGCGGCGGGATTATGCCGGTGAAGTATCTGTACGATAAATCCTTTGTGCCTACTTTGTCTGTCGATTTGTTCGGCGTCACAACAACCTTAAGGCTAGACGCTAAGAACCTGCTTTTGGGGGGACTCTTTTTGCACAACCCTGAGCCATTGCCCGATTCGGATGAGCCCCCGAAGGTGTCTGTGCCCCCGGATTACGGTTACAATGTGACGGATATAGATTTCGATACCCTTATAGCCGAAGAGAAAAATGAAGTGATCAAAGACATGCATTCTTATTTCAGTTCGGTTGCTCCAACCACGAAAAATGAATATACGGGAATGTTTGCAGGAAAGAATCTGATATGGATAGTAGGTGAGGCTTTTTCTTCATTGGCTTTAAACGAGGAAACAAGTCCTACTCTTTGCCGCATGGCGAAAGAGGGTTTCGTATTCAGCAATTTCTATAATCCCGTATGGAGCGTTTCCACAAGCGACGGGGAATATGTTACGCTTACCGGTCTCATTCCAAAATCAGGTGTATGGAGCTTCAAGGAATCATCAAAGAATTACATGCCGTATTGTTTTGGCAACTCTCTTGCTCCTTTAGGATACACATGTAAAGCATATCATAACCATTATTATAGATATTACGGACGCAATCTATCCCACCCTAATATGGGTTACGATTACAAAGGGCTGGGAAACGGCCTTAACGTCAAGGAAACCTGGCCGGAATCTGATCTGGAGATGATGGAGCTCACCTTGCCAAGGGATATGGGGGCCGCCCCCTTTCATAACTATTATATGACCGTGAGCGGTCATCTGAACTACACTTTTTATGGCAACTACATAGCCTCAAAGCATAAAGGCAAGGTAGACCATATGGATTATTCTGAAGCATGCAAGGCCTATCTGGCCTGCAATGCGGAGCTCGATCTCGCGGTAAAATATATGATAGAGGAGCTTTCAGAATCGGGATTATTAGAAGATACCGTTATTGTCCTTTCCGGGGATCATTACCCTTATGGCCTTACCGATGAAGAAATGGATGAACTGGCGGGGTATACGCTGGAAAAACGCTTTGAGAAATATAAAAGCACTTTGATCATATGGAGCGGCAGCATGGAAGCGCCGATTTTGGTGGATAAGGTTTGCTCCAGTTTGGATATCATGCCTACTTTAGCAAATTTGTTTGGACTCGATTACGATTCGAGACTTATAATGGGAAAGGATATACTTTCAGATTCGCCAGGATTGGCGGAATTCAGCGATCGAAGCTTTGTTACCGATTTTGGACGGTACAATGCAAAGACAAATGCATTTATTCCGAATGAGGGCGTGGCGGTTGATGAGGGATATGCTAAGGAAATTCTTTCTTTGGTCAACAGGGAGTTTGCATATTCTGCAAAAATCCTAGAGAAGGATTATTATAAAAGAGTATTGAACTAGGGATTATTGAAAGGGCTGATCATGAAAAAAATATATATGGATAACGCGAGCACGTCCTTTCCTAAGGCGCCTTTAGTGGGAAGCGCGATGAAGGATTTTCTTGATGATTGCGGATTCAATATCGGAAGGGGAGGCTATGAAAGCTCTTATCGCTTAGCCAAACAGGTTTATGATGCGAGGGAGAAGCTTTGCTCCTTCTTTGGCTTTGACAGGGAAAGCAATGTCATTTTCACATCAGGCGTTACCTACAGTATGAATGTGATCATAGCAGGTCTTCTTCAAAAAGGAGATCATGTGATCTCTACTTCCATGGAGCATAACGCGGCAGCGCGTCCTCTTGAAAATGCAAAAAAACGCGGAGTTTCAGTGAGCTATGTACCCTGCAATGAAAACGGTTGCCTTAATCCCGGGGATGTTGAAAGGGCTGTGCTTCCAAAGACTAAGGCGGTGCTGATGCTTCACGCTTCTAATGTTTGCGGGACCCTGATGCCGATTGGTGAGATCGGAGAAATATGCAAAAAGCGCGGCATATTTTTCATAGTCGACAGTGCGCAGACTGCAGGAGTCTTCCCCCTTGACATGAACAGTATGGGAATAGATTTTTTAGCATTTACCGGTCATAAGGGTTTGCTTGGTCCCCAGGGAATAGGGGGGTTTTTAGTTCGCGATGAACTCGCCTCGGCTATTGATGCAACCGTATTCGGCGGGACAGGTAGCGCCTCGGATGTTTTAGATATGCCTGATTTTCTTCCTGACAAATTTGAGCCGGGCACACTGAATATTCCTGGTATTCTTGGTCTTTCATGCGCTTTAGATTACATCATGGAAACCGGAATCGATGCAATACGTAAAAAGGAGCAGGATCTTACAGGTTTGTTTCTTGACACGGTTAACAGGAGAAAGGATATAAGGGTAATCGGGAAGAAAGATGCAGAAGGCAGATGCGCCATAGTGTCGATCGATTTTCCCGGTAAGGATAATGCGGAGATTTCATTTACTCTTGATCGGAAATACGGAATAATGACCCGTGCAGGTTTACATTGTGCACCGTTAGCCCATAAAACCCTGGGTACCTTCCCCGATGGTACAGTGCGTTTTGCTTTTTCGCACTTCAACAAAGAGGAGGAGGTTCTTTATGCGGTGAAAGCTATCGATAGTATTCTTTCAACGTGATCGGCGGTCTACTTTTTCAGGCCGTATTCTCGAATTTTATTATATAGCTGTCTTTGGCTCATTTGAAGCAGCTTGGAAGCCTCTGCCACGCTGCCGTTTGTCTGCTGCAGTACCCATTGAAGGTAGGATGCCTCCGTCTGTTTTTTATAATCCTTATAGGGCAGGATTCTGTTGAAATTAGGGGTAGGAGGCTCGTTTATCAGGGGATTCTCCAAAGGCAGGGTTATCTGTTTATCTTTCGCTTTACCCATAGAGTATAAAATGGGCAGGCAATCTGCAGTAATAATTCCGTTTTCAGATAATATGACCATGCGGTCGATCATGTTTTTTAGTTCCCTAACGTTGCCCGGATAATCGTATTCATAAAGAAACCTGCGCACTTCAGGTATCATGTGCGTGATGGTTTTTTTATTTTCCGCCTGTGCTTTATCCATGAAAAATGAAATCAGACTGCTGAGATCTTCAAGACGCTCTCTCAAAGGTGGAATGCGTATAACGATTGTGCTTATTCGGTAAAAGAAATCCTCCCAAAACTCTCCTAACCTTATTACACTATTCAAATCGGCATTTGTTGCCGAAAGCAGTCTGAAGTCTATGTAGCGGGTTATATTGCTTCCTATGCGTTCGACCTGTTTAGACTCGATTACTCTTAGCAATTTTATTTGCGTGGTCGGAATGGTTTCACCGATCTCATCAAGAAACAGCGTACCGCCGCTTGCGCTTTCCAGTTTGCCCTCCCTAGATTTAGTGGCGCCGGTGAAGGATCCCTGTTCGTGTCCAAACAGTTCGGACTCAAGCAGGGTTTGACTGAATGCGCTGCAGTTAACCGCAACGAAATTGTACTTGCAACGTTTACTTTTTTGGTGTATGTACCTTGCAGCTACTTCCTTACCTGTGCCTGATTCACCGATCAATAGGATATTGGCATCGCTGTCGGCTACTTTATCGCAAAAATCCAAGGCTTTTTGGAAGGTGGGGCTGTTTGTTTTAAGACAAAATTCATTCATGCAGTCACCTGAAAAAAACATATAAAGAAGAACTTACTGCTATATCTTAACCGGAAATGTCCGTTGGTGTCAACAGGGCGAAGGAAATTTTTTTCAGAAAGCTGAAATTATTTGCTTAAAAAGAGGAAAATAATTCGCTGCCTTTTATTTCGATAAAGGAGTTTTGTTTCCTGCTTCAGCGATAAAGCGGTAAAATCGGCGGCCAGGGTATGATTTGTTTGATTTTTGACATTATGGTATGGATGTTGCATAATTGGGATACCGGAGGAAGGCATATGGACCACTGTCTGATAATCACTAATAACAGCGATGTCTATGAAAGGTACAAGGAAGGCATAAGAATATTGTATCTGCAGGATCAGACCCCTCGTAAGGTGTTAGAAAAGGCAAGGGATATGATTCATATGGGGTCAAGGCTTTTGTCTCACCCCATGGCAGGAAGTATTGCTCCAAATCAGATGCCGTATCGTTCTTTGCTTCTTTGGGAGGCGTGTTTGGAGTCTTCGAAGGTGGATGGCAACAGCCTGAAGCTCATCGAAAACAGCCTCGATGCTTTAGGAAATCCAAATGCAGGGTGGTCCTGTGAGATAAAGCAGGATTACAGGGTCATTGATATGTCGATTATAAGTGATTCTCTAAGAAAAATAGGAGTTCGTTGTCATTGTTAATACTCTAAATCAAGTACAGACGTTCTAAAGGAAAGGAGGGGAAAAATGGCAATTCTGAAAGACAAAAAGGTCGTCA
>CAZHBR010000115.1:0-2984 GCA_964530755.1 uncultured Oscillospiraceae bacterium
ATAAGAAAAAAGAATTTCTTGCTATTTTATACTTGACTTTTCATAGCTGGTCTCCGTCTACCGGTTCGTATTCCTGTCCATCTGGGCCGGTTATTACCAATAACGATGGCTTATCGCCATCTGTTCCGTGAATATTCACCCAGCCCTCCAGAGCTCCTATATTCCTGCCATCTGATGCGAGGACCGTGCTAAACGGTATCAGCTGAAAAAGGAGCATGAGAACTATCGTCACAGAAAAAAGTTTACGTTTCATTTCGTATCCCCTCCCTTTGTTATCAATGATGTTCAATCGCCTGATATCGACACTATAGTATAACTATTAACCCTAAACAAATACTGAACATTAAACATGTTTAACGACGCAGGGTTAGACCATATATAAATCATAAAGAATTTTAAGGTCTGCAGAGGGCTCAATGTCCATTTCATTCTTTAACCTTAAAGCGTAATCCCTGTAGAAAAGCTTTAATTGCTCCTTGCTGCTTTGTTCACCGTAATAGATTATCTTTAGCCTTGCCGCGCCTTCGTTATAAGGATCGATTTCATACAGCAATTCAAGACAGGACTTTATTAAAGACCCGAATTCTTTTTGCCCCATATTTGATGATGCGAAATTTATAACGGTCTCAAACACGGACTGTTTTAAACTCTGTTGCATTACCACAGCCCAATTATAGCCCTCCTCCATGAAATCCCCCTTATATATTTTAAGCATGTTATTCATTTCACTAGCGGATAATTCACCTGCTTTAAGCAGCTTTTTCAATTCTTCTAGATCGCTGAATAAAGGAATGTTAAGCCGGTAGCCTTGATTCAGATACGCTATGGGGTTTGGAAAGCCCGCACTCTTTAAACTGTTTCTCAATTGGTAAACGGTAGTATGTAAAAGAGCGGATCCCTGCTTCAGATTTTTATCAGGAAAAACGGCATCCATCAGCACTGCTTTATCTGTAAACTGCCCTGACCTAAAATAAAGATAAGCGAACAATTCCTTGGTTTTTCGAGTTCGCCATCGCAAGGGCTGACCGTAAGAATCTAATACAACAAAACCGCCGAAACTGTGCACATCTAACAGGTTTTCAGCTGCAGTAAGGATGTTTTCCCCGTCGGGTTTGCGCAGACGCTCTATCGTCTTATCCAACCGATTTTTGCTTACAGGCTTCAGTAAATAATCCAAAGCATTCATTTCAAAGGCGTGAATCGCATATTCGGAATATCCCGTTACAAATACTATTCTTAAGCTGCTGAGTTTCTCCAAAAAGTGTTCTGCTGCCTCCAGACCGCCTACCTTGCCCATTTCAATGTCCAAAAATATCACATCGGGCTTAAGAAATTCTATATCGTCGAGGGCACGCAAAGGATCAGTGTAACTTCCTGCGATATTTATCCCCTCATAGCCCGAAAGCATAGATTCCAATACCTCAAGTGCAATAGGCTCATCATCGATCAAAACTATTTTCATATGGCTCCTCCGGTACAGTGATATGTATACAAGTACCTTTACCCGGTTCGCTTTCCAGTTCAAACTTCGCATTATGCAACATACCCATTCTTTTAATCACATTTTTCAACCCGAATCTTTCGCTATGGCCCTCAAGTAATTCCTTTTGCTTTTCAATTTCGATTCCAGGACCATCATCCTCGATTTTGATGGCGATCAGACCTTTTTTTATCCGCTTTACCGACAGACTTATGTTTATGTGATCGCACTCTTTAAGCCCGTGTCTTATCGAATTTTCTACTACAGGCTGTATCGTAAGGGATGGGATCACAGCTTTTATATCATCCTTTACGTCCCATTTTATCGTAAGCCTATGCCCGTATCTCATCTTTTCAATTTCCAGATAGGCAGTGACAAGTTCCAGTTCCGAATCCAAGCTTACAATGCTGTTTTGGCGGTAATAGTTCATTTTTTTTCTTAAATACGTCGCCAGGTTCAGCAATGCTTTCTTTGCATTCTGCTGATCGCTGCAGCACAAGCCTACGATCGTATTAAGAGTGTTGTACAGAAAGTGAGGTGACAGCTGATTATAGAAATATTGAAACTCTTTGTTCAATCCGTCCTCAAAGGAAGATTTCATAAGCAGCAGGGATCTTATTCTCGATATGAGTTCATCTCCGTCAGCAGGTTTGCTTTGAAAATCATTCGCCCCGTATTTGAAAGATTTCATCAAGTCGCTTATTCTGCCTGAGGCCGTCAGTATCAATATTGGCAGTTCAGCCATAGAATAATTATCCCTGATTTTTTCACACACCAGATCACCGGACATGTCGGGGAGCATGATATCCAAAATGACAAGATCAACCTTTTCATTGTCTATAATTCGCAGCGCCTCTTTTCCCGTGTCCGCAAGCAGCGTCCGTTGGCCCATACTTAAAAGCATATCCAAAAGAACCTTTTGATTGGACACCTCATCATCAACAATTAAGACAGTAAAGGGTCCCGCCCCTATGCTGTTTTCGCCTTTTACAGGGCCGCTGAAGGATGTAGCTTCCAAACGGCGCACCCCCGATTCCCCTTCATATAACGGTAAGGTAAAGCTAAAGGTTGAACCCTTCCCTGAGGATACCACATCCACCGATCCGCCTTGGATGTTTACAAGGCGTTTAACTATCGACAGGCCTATGCCCAGGCCAGGATCATCATCATTCTCATTTCCTTTATAGTGGCTGTCGAAAATTCTTTCCTGATCTTTTTTCCCGATCCCAATCCCAGTGTCGGCCAGCTCTATCCTTGCCATGGATCCTTCTGTTGATGCCGAAAGGACTATCCTTCCGCTGAGTGTAAATTTAATAGCATTATGCAGCAGATTATAAATTATTTGCTTGAGTCTGTCCCGATCTGCATCGATGGCAGGGAAGTTTTTTCGTATTTGATTTGATATAGTCAGATTTTTTTCTTCGGGGATGAGCAGTCCTGCTTCTTTGATCAGGCTTTCCGCCAGCAGATAGGCATCTACAGGCTCTTTTTTCAAATTGACTTC
>CAZHBR010000115.1:2994-5063 GCA_964530755.1 uncultured Oscillospiraceae bacterium
ATATCATCTACCAATCGGCCCAGCCTCTGACTTTCGCTATATATATAAAGCAAATCCTCCGTTTGTGCAACATTCAACGCCCCTTTTTTCCCTTCAAGCATAAATTTTGCAAGATTTATAATTACATGCAGCGGGGTCCTCATTTCGTGGGAAGTAACCTTTAAAAAATTATCCCGCATTTTATCATATACTACAAGCTCTTTTGCGAGCATCTTCGCCCTTTGATGATCTGACTCCAAGCGATAGCTCATCATCATTGCGGTCCCAATCAGCAGAAGAAGTATCAAAACAGCAGGCATGTAACCTGTTTCCATTTCAAACAGCATTTTAAATATTATTATCAGCCAATAGGAAAAAAGCGAGACAGCGAGAACAAGAATATATTCTGAAGAACCCTCTTCATCATGCATCAGTTTCACTAAAATCCACAGGATATATCCGTAGGCAATAAACAGTACAATTGACAAGGAGGCCTGCATGATGCCAAACGGTATAAATACGAAATTGTTTATATCGTTAAAAAGAAATGCGAACATGGAAAGCAGTACCGGTGTAAAGCGGCTGAAAAATCTGCTTTTTTTATACTTTTCAAAAAAATGCTGAATGAATTTTAAAAAGCAGAATGTGACCATTATCATCATCGAGACCTGTATCCTCGTTCTCAAAAAGAAATCATAATCATATAAAAGATTAAACAGCTGTTCATTCATAGTTGAAAGGTATACGCCCATGAAAAATCCGGCCCCGCTGAAATACAGCAAAGGCCTCTCATGCTTTCGCTGAAACCACTGAAGAAAGAAATATAAAGCTGAGGCAAGACATATAGAAACCAGCAAGCCGTCTATTGCGCGGCCTATATTATTTTCCTTTACTATGGCTTCGAAGCTTCCAAATCTTATGGATTTTAGAATGCCTCCGGCTCTATACCCGTAGCTGGAGACGTGAATAACCACTTCAATTATTTCGTTAACGCTGTCGGCAAAACCGATTTCATATCTGCTGCCAGGACTGTATTCATTTTTGTCAAGAGAAGGGCTGCCGACTCCGGCAACCTCCTTCCCGTTCATAAATATACGGCAGGATGTGCGTATAGTGCTCGTTTTAATACCGTACATACCATCTTTTGGAACTTTGATCTTGAGGCGATAGGTGCCGGTTTCGACAGATTTGTCGTTATTCAAATAAGTTACCCAATCTCCAGGCACCTTTACATATATCTTTTCATATTTTTCAAACGCTTCATCAATCGATTCAGGATCGACCAATTGTCCCGGGTAAAACTCCCAAAACCCGTCCAATAAAACTAGCTCCTCTTTTTCCCCGTTCCAACCTTCTAAGCCTATAAAGCCATTTCCTGCTGTAAAATCGCTTTTTTTTTCATGAAAATTCAAATAAAGAAAACATGCCATAACCGACAGGAAAATTGCAGATGAAATTATAATTGCTGTTGTGCGCCTTTTGGTCAATGTACCGGCCACCCCCTGTTACATGGGTTAAATTCCCCAGTTAAGCATATTCATTTCCCGATCTGTTAAAAACCGGGGCACAATCCAAACCATAGGCAATCTTACAGTGGACCTGAAGACAGATGTACTGTCACCGACTATAATTAATTATAGCACACTCAGTTGAAATCGACATAATTGTTCTTTAAATTGCACCAAAGAACAAAAAAATACAGCAGAACGTGCTGCCGTATCTTTTGGTTGCGGGGGACGGATTTGAACCGCCGTCCTCCGGGTTATGAGTGGCAAACGATTGTTCTTACAACCTTTGATTTTCTTTAATATTTGTTGATATTTAGCCACTTCCAGGCTTTGTTAATATATTACATTTCTATGGTTTTGGGCCATTTTTAATCAAAAAGTTGAACAATAGTTGAACAATTTCATTGTTCCCTTGGTGCCTCGGTGTGGTTGTTCCGTTCCGTCACTGCCCCTTACACAAACAAAAGCGTAAAAGTGGCACTAGGTATCAACTGAATATTAAACCACCCTTAAATCGACGATTTTATTAATACCCGGTTGCGCAGATATTCCCCATCAGAGACAATGCCCCCTTTCCGATTA
>CAZHBR010000115.1:5073-5707 GCA_964530755.1 uncultured Oscillospiraceae bacterium
CCTATACTGCTGGTAGTATATCCCCAGCGCCCTTGATCGCCCATTCTATGCCCTTTTAGCCTTGTACTAATAATTACATTTGCGATCTGCTCTATGGTAGCGCCCCTCAATTGCTCTAATAGGCGGATTATTTCAGCATCCCTATAGGTCAACATGACCAACCTCCAATAACTCCGCATAGGGGCTTGTTTCTTCCTGTGCCTTTTTTAAGTCAGCGTGAGAAATACTATCGGGTTTCTTTTTTGGCTTCTTTTCTAGCTTCCCCTTTATGGCCTCCATGATATCCTTGTGATTTATGGTATAGGTCTGCCCTTTGACGGAATCCAATGTTCTGCAAACAAACTCCCTTTCTTTCAGCTTGGTTGGGCTATCGTTACCCATTATGACAATGGCGGCTGGTGCGTCAGCGATCCGCATACTAATCCGGGTAGTAAGTTGCGCCTTAATGTCGGTAGGTATGCTGTCGTTAGTGGGTTTCTGAAGCGAAGTGATTAGAAATACCCCGGAGCTTCTGCCGACGTTAACGATTGTTTTAATGTGCTTCAGGCATTGATTCTTTAGAATCTTTTCTTCTTTACTGTCCCCACGGGAAACATTGAGAAAGCTAAATTCCTCTACCACTACGTAAAGGTAC
>CAZHBR010000116.1:0-5235 GCA_964530755.1 uncultured Oscillospiraceae bacterium
AACGTCCATGATTTTTGTTTCCTCACCCCCGACAAGCCCATCTCCTTGATGAGTTCATCGGCACGCTCCCTGATCCTTTCTTTATCCCAGCCCCTTATCTTCAAAGGATATGAGATGTTTTTTTCCGCTGTAGTGCGAATGAGATAGTGCTTTTGAAATACCAGGGTCATATTCAAAACGGGAATGATCTCCGTTTTATTCTTCCCGTAAAATATACGGCCCTCCGTCTGCTTGTCCAGCCCCGCAATTATATTGAGCAAAGTGCTTTTACCTGCCCCGTTGGGTCCGATGATACCGCAAAGATCCCCCTTTTTAATTAAGAGGCTCTTTACATCGAGCACCTTCCGCTCCCCATATACTTTTGTAAGGTTTTCAATCCTGATATCCATCTAGGCCTGTTTTTCCTGTATATGATAGAGTATAACGTTAATGGTAAAGGCAATCAATAAAAGTACTATTCCTACGGCGATAGCCCTGTCATAATTCCCCATTCTTTGGAGTTGAGCGATATATGTAGTCATGACCCTGGTTTTCCCTACGATATTGCCCCCGACAAGCATTACAGCACCAACCTCCGAAATCGCACGGCCTGTCCCTGTCACAATAGCGGCCAGAATACCTACTCTCATTTCAAAAAGCAGAAGTCTGACAGATCCGACGCGATTTGCACCGAGTGTAAATGCCAGCCTCCTGACGCTGTCCGCCTTATCCTTTACAATATTGAACGTAAGACCGATAATTATAGGGGTAACAAGGCATATCTGCGCAATTATCATAGCTGTCGGTGTAAAGCTAAGACCCATAAAGCCCAAAGGACCCTTTCGCATTATAAATAAAAAAACCACTAAGCCGGCAATGACCGGAGGCAGGCTCATAAGCGTATATATCAACCTTATAATAATGCGTTTACCGGGAAAATCATATAACCCCAGCAACACGCCAATCGGTACACCTGCGACTGAAGAAATAATCACTGCAGACAAAGATACTCTGAGGGAGAGCCCTACAATTTCATAAATTTCAGGATCGATGCTGAGCAGCATAGATACAGCAACACTCAGACCTCTTGCCAGTTCATGCATAAAAAAATCCCCTGACATTTTTATAAGCTGACATGGATTGCAAGGCGGGCTTACGTTTCCCGCCTTGCAATTCTTTTAAATATATTTAGTCCTCGGTGGGTTCTCCCGTAGCGTTAGGTGTAAATAAAGGTGCCCCGTATTCAGATATACCATATTCACCGATCATTCCCTGGGCCTTTTCCGACAGGAACCAGTTTTGGAAATCCAAAGCGCCCTCTGCATTGATTTTGTCGTTCTTTGCAGGATCAACGACGATGACACCGTACTGATTAAACAGCCTCGTATCACCCTCTGTAACTATCATCAGATCTGTATCCGCTGCGTAGCTGAGCCAGGTGGCCCTATCTGAAAGAGAATAACCCAACATATCGTTAGTCATAGTTATAACCGCGCCCATGCCTTGACCGGCTTCAACATACCAATCTCCTTTGGGAGTAATCTCTGCCGTTTTCCAAATATCCAATTCTTTTTTATGTGTTCCCGATTCATCTGCCCTTGATACGAAGGTTGCCTGCTGCTCAGAAAGAGCAGAAAAAGCTGCCACTGCATCCGAAGGCGCATCAGCTTTCAAACCGGCAGGATCGTCAACCGGACCGATGATTACAAAGTCGTTGTACATCACATCATAGCGTTCCGGCCCGTGGCCCGCCGCCACAAATTCTCTTTCAGCAGCAGGTGAATGAACTAAAAGAACATCTGCCTCACCGTTCATACCCATTTCCATAGCGGCACCTGAACCTACCGCAACCACATCTACCTCCCAGCCGGTATCATTAGTGAATTCCGGCAAAAGAACATCGAGCAGACCGCTGTCCTGAGTGCTTGTAGTCGTGGCTAATAAAATGGAGCCTTTGATATCTGCAGGCCCTGTTTCATCATCGTCAGGCGCAACAGCTTTTCCACCGCATCCGCTAAGCAACGCCAGTACCATCATGGAAATCAAAACTAATACAAATTTTCTTTTGTTTTTAAACATTTTCCTCTCCTGACCTTTCGCTCCGACCGCAGGTTGACGGATAATTTAGCTGGAATGAAAAAGATCTCTTCCGCGTCAGAGAGAAGAGATTCAATCCTTTACACCTTTCCTTTCCAACCGCGGGAGGCACCCGGATTTCTCCCGGCACCCATCGGCTGCCAGCCATGACCTGCGCTTTAGGCTTAACAGCTCGGAAATCTATATTCATTCTTAACTCAATTCATTATACCGGTGTCCGGTAGAATGATCAATAAATGTTGTTACCCTAACAACCGCCTAAGGGCCTTCATACAGGGGCCCTGGAGGGTATGGGGGCATTAGGTACAAAAGGGCAACCGCCGGTATCATCTGCCTTATAATTGCCTATAATGGACTGGGCCTTGCGCCCGGTTATCCATTCTTTTAAATCTGCGGCTCCCCTTGAGTTAATCCCTTCGTCTTTTTCAGGATTAACTGTCAAGATGCTGTATTGATTAGTCGAACTATCCTCCGCATCCTCTAAAGACACAAAGAACATTACGGGCGTCCGGGATGAACCGTGGCTGCCCTCGATAAATTCCATTTCAGCTTCCGGGGAATTAATCAAAAGAGCATCCGCCAGCGCCTGCTCCCCTAAAGCTACCGCAGATTCAATTTCTGCAGAGGCCACCTCCACAACCCACCCCGTAAGGCGGGTGAATTCCGGAAGAAGTTCATCCAGAATTCCGCTTTCCTCTAACTCCGGTGAAACCGCTAGCCGAACGGGATCATCCTTTACTTCAGCCCCGCCTGAACAAGCGCCCAATAAGGCGATCATTATCGTAATAAACAGTATCCGACCGAGTGCAGCTCGAAGCCCTTTAACAGTGTTCATCTAAAACCTCCGCGTTAGTATTAAAGTATACCCCGTTTGGGTCAGATGAAACCCGCACCCGGTCGAATTCATATCATCCGCCGGAAATTTTAGAATAAGCCTTCAATTCGTCCCCTTCGTTCAGTTTGTCATAAATCATCACCCGTTTACCGTTGACAGCCACAAATCCAAAGGTATCGATTTTCTTCCAGTCAATACCTACGAACTTCAAAGCCTCTTCGGCGGTGCTGCCATCAGGGACTTCTACGGTTTTTTCTTTTAATCCATCGAAATATTTTGGTAAACTGCCTCTCAATTTAATGGTAATAATCAAACGGTTCGACCTCCGTATACTATAAGGTTGCAAGCAGGCTTTCAGGCAGCATGCCGTTTTCATCCCAGCCAAGCACCTTATAATACTGCTGTTTCATGTCCTCGAATGCTTCCTCCGGAATCTTCTGCCCGGCAGCCGGTCCATTTTCTAAAGCCTCCTTGAAGATACGCTTAGGAGCGGTATCATCCTTCGCAGAAAAACCTTCCCTTTGATTGAAGGCCCTTGCGATATTTAGAACCCTGGTACCGATTTCTCCCATATCATCTGCGGTCCACTCTTTACCTGTCACCAAAGTCAGGATTTCCGCCATCATATCCATATCAAGCGTTCCCCAAAAGTCACAAACGCACATGGAAAATTTCACAGCATTCCACTGTCCGAGATCAAAGACCATCTGACCTTTTCCATCCGGCGTATAAGGCGGAATTGAAGCGGCGAATATTTCTTCGTTAGGAGCATAGGCTCTCATGTGACAGGCACCTCTGTCAGAAACTGCATAGGCAAGGGACATGCCCCAGGATCCCCGCGGTTCATATTGCGGATATTCAAGCCCCTTTACGTGCATGGCGAAATCTTCTCCCCCATACTTTTCAGAGAGCTTCTTTACTCCCATGGCAAGTTCAGCACCTATGCCTTCCCCTTTTGCCATCAGTTTCAAATATTCTATATATTTGTCCATTTCTCCAAAACGAATACCAAAATCATGTATCCCTTTTTCTGTCATTTCCATGGCCCAAATAATCACATCACCGGCACTTATGGTATCAAGGCCCATATCGTCTGCAACCTGATTCGCTTTAACTATAGCCTCGGGATCGGTGTTTCCGGCATTGGGGCCCGCAACAGCCATGCTTTCGTATTCCGGTCCCTCGCAGATAGCATCACCGATTTTAAGGAAATTTCCACAGCCTAATGCACAGCTTCCGCAGCCTCTTTTTCCTTCCAGATGCTCAAGCAGCACATCGCCGTTGTATTTTTCCCAGTCATCATCCGTCGTATCGGAGAAATTCTTTTTCGGCAGAATCCCGCCATCCTGGCAGGCCTCCAAAAATGCCGTTGTTCCGCAATCAAACACGAAGGTGTTATCCTCTAAAAGCGTATCCTCCTTTTGCATTTCAAGGAATCTTTTAGTGGCTTCTTCGATGTTGGGAATCCTAACGCCGCCTGTACCTTTTACCAATACGGCTTTCAGGTTTTTGCTTCCCATAACGGCACCCATGCCGCCTCTGCCGGCCTGTCTGTAATAATCAGAATTGATACAGGCCATTCCGCATAAAGTCTCTCCTGCAGGACCGATAGATATGACGCTGTAATCTAAACCATACTCGTCAATCAAATCCGCTTCCGCTTCGTGGGAACCCTTGCCCCAATGAGATCCTGCATCCTTAAAGCTTATATTTTCATCATCGATAACTATATATCCCGGCTTATCAAGCTTGCCTTCAAAGATGATGGCATCATAGCCCGCATATTTGATCTTAAGGGCAGAATGACCCCCCATTGAACAGTCACAGATAGTCCCGGTTGCCGGAGATTTCCCGGCAATTGCCAACTTGCCGGAACAGGGTACAGTCGTCCCGGTAAGAGGTCCCGTCATAAAGATGAGCTTATTCTCGGTAGATAAAGGATCTATCCCCGGTTTCAGTTCCTCATAAAGATATTTAATGGCCAGGCCCTTGGAACCTATGTACTTTTCCGCCCAGTCCATGCGGAGAGGTTCCGTCTTGGCTTCTTTTTTGTTCAGATCTATTCTAAGAATTTTATTCTGATATCCTAACATTGATCTCTCTCCTTTCCTTATTCATACCTGAGGGCCCCTTGGGGGCAAACTTTTACACACATTGGATCCCCGTCACAAGTATCACATATGTACGATTTACCGTCGATGATCTTTACGACGTTTCTTGGACATTTCTCTTGGCAGGTCCCGCAGCCTATACAAATGTCGTGGTCGACTTTAATCTTATCGGTCATGCTGATCGCGTTGGTTGGGCAATTTTTAAAACAAATG
>CAZHBR010000116.1:5245-5703 GCA_964530755.1 uncultured Oscillospiraceae bacterium
TCTTTGTACTTTAAGGATCCGCCCCGATCGTAATAGGTTTCAATACCGATCCTGGCTTTGGAAGGGATGTACATTCCTTCATGCATGGCAGAACATGCCTGTGCACAAAGCTGGCAACCGATGCATTTTTCTTTTGAAAACCTCAGTCTTTTCATGGTTCCATTCATCCTTTCTAAACTGAATGCCGCAAAACAAAAAAGCAAAGTAAAATGACACACCGCACGGGTATCATTTCTCCTTTGCACACTGGCAGGCAGGGGGATCACTCTCCCTACCCTATCGTTTCTACCGGCAAGCGATACGGCCTGTCGACAGAAATCGGAGACACATCATTCTATTTTGCTTCACCTATAATAAAAGAATACAACAAACTGTATTAATTGTCAAACAATAATTAGGTGCTGACAGTGTCAAGTTGTTCTGGGTTTTCCATGTTAAAATATTCAAGAAACGTTCCT
>CAZHBR010000117.1:0-5685 GCA_964530755.1 uncultured Oscillospiraceae bacterium
CGCATGGGCTACCTCATAGATATGGACGATCCTTATATTACGCTGGATAACGACTATATTGAAACCTGCTGGTGGATCCTAAAGGAATTTTTTAAAGGGGGCCTCATATACGAAGGCCATAAGATATTGCCATACTGCCCCCGGTGCGGAACAGGTCTGGCGTCGCACGAGGTGGCCTTGGGTTATAAGGAGGTGCGCTCTAATACCCTTATAGCCAAATTTAAGGCAAAGGATAAGAATGAATACTATCTTGCATGGACTACCACCCCATGGACATTGGCCTCCAACGTCTCACTGACCGTAGGCCCGGATATCGATTATATCAGGGCGGAACAGGACGGTAATATATATTACGTCGGAGAGGATCTTGCTGACAGCGTTTTGGGGGAAAACAGCTATAAGGTTTTATCGAGGATGAAAGGGAAAGAGCTGGAGTTAAGCGAATATGAACAGCTTATGCCTTTTGTGAAAACTGACAAAAAAGCATTTTTTATCACCTGTGGCGATTATGTCAGCACCGAGGATGGCACGGGCATAGTTCACACTGCTCCCGCCTTTGGTGAAGACGACTATATCACCGGAAGAAAGTACGATCTCCCCGTCCCGAACCCCGTGGATGGAGAGGGCCTTTATACGGAGACTCCATGGGCGGGCCGTTTTGTCATGGAAGAAGGCTTAGACGTGGATATAATCAAATGGCTGGCTTCTGAGGATAAGATATACAGCAAAGAAAAATTAGACCATAATTATCCTCACTGTTGGAGGTGCACAACGCCCCTTCTTTATTATGCTAAGCCAGGCTGGTATATTGAAATGACGAAGCTCAAGGATGAGCTTGTTAAAAACAACAGCAGGGTCAACTGGTATCCGGATTTTATCGGAGAAAAGAGATTCGGCAACTGGCTGGAAAACGTCAATGACTGGGCCATTTCAAGGGATCGTTACTGGGGAACCCCTATAAATATTTGGCGGTGTGACTGCGGTCATTTGGAATCCATAGGATCCCGGGCGGAGCTGAGGGAAAAAGCTGTGGAGGACATCGATGAAAATATAGAGCTTCATAGGCCCTATGTGGATGAGGTCCACATAAGCTGCCCGGAATGCGGCAGTGTGATGAGCCGGATACCTGAAGTTATGGACTGCTGGTTCGACAGCGGAGCAATGCCCTTTGCGCAGTGGCACTATCCCTTTGAAAATGAAGAGCGCTTTCACAAGGAACTGTTTCCGGCGGATTTTATTTGCGAAGGAATAGATCAGACCAGAGGATGGTTTTATTCGCTGATAGCGATTTCCACCTTTATCAAGCGAACTTCGCCTTATCGCAATGTTTTGGTAAATGACCTGATTCTGGATAAAGAAGGTAAAAAGATGTCGAAATCCAAAGGCAATACGGTCAATCCTTTTGACCTGTTTGACAAATATGGAGCCGATGCAACGAGGTGGTACCTTCTACATGTTTCCCCCGCCTGGTCTCCTACAAAGTTTGATGAGGATGGCCTCATAGATATAGTGAGCCGTTTTTTTGGAACGCTGCGAAATGTCTATAATTTCTTTGTGCTTTATGCAAACACCGATGGCATCGATCCGAAGGAACTTTTTGTGGAGTACGATAAAAGGCCTGAGCTGGATCGATGGATCTTATCCAAATACAATAAGCTTATACTGGAAGTGACAGAAGAGATGGACCGGTACGATCATATGAAATCAGTGCGAAAAATCCAGGAATTTGTCGCCGAGGACCTTTCTAACTGGTATATTCGCAGGGCAAGGCGCCGTTTTTGGGGAGATGAGCTCAATTCAGATAAAAAATCCGTTTACCTGACGACGTATGAGGTGTTAATCGGTGTTGTGAAGTTAGCCGCGCCATTTGCCCCTTTTTTGACCGATGAAATATACAGGAAGCTTACTTTGGAGGAGTCTGTTCACTTGGCTTATTTTCCAAAAGCCCGCAAAGACCTTATCGATTCCGAAGCGGAAGAACGCATGGATCTTGTTCGGGTGCTCGTGGGTCTTGGACGGGGCGTAAGAGAAAAAGAGCGGATAAAAGTGCGTCAGCCTCTTGGAGAAATTCTCGTAGATGGTAAGTATGAAAACCTTATCGGTGATATGACTGCGCTTATAATGGAAGAACTTAATGTCAAAAAAGTTCTGTTTGAGCAGGATCTTAAAAAATTTATGGACGTCGCCCTAAGACCGAATTTTAAGGTGGCGGGGCCGGTGCTGGGAAGCAAAATCAAAGCCTTCGGATCAGCCCTTTCCAAGGGGAATCAAAGCGCCATTGCTTCGGCTTTGGAAAAGGACGGCTGCATCGCGATGGAGATCGACGGAGAGTCCGTAAAGGTGGGAAAGGATTTAGTGGACGTAAGAATCAGTGCAAGAAAAGGATTTGCGGCTGCGATGGAAAATAATATATTTGTCATTTTAGATACGACGATTACAGATGATCTGCTGTATGAGGGGCTGGCGAGGGAAATGATTTCAAAGATCCAGCAGATGAGAAAGCAAAATGATTTTGAGGTGAGCGACCGCATCCATATATTCTATTTCGCCGATCCTTTGGTGGAAAAGGCGATCGATGTCCATAGGGATTATATCATGAACGAGACACTTGCCCTTTTAATGAAGGCCGGGAAAAAGGATCTGACGGAATATGACTTAAACGGTCATAAAACAGGAATATATATTGAGAAAGCGGAGGGGGAGAACGGAGGCTCTTAAGTCAAGATCTGAGATGAAAAACTTCTGCCAAATTGCAGAAATGCAATTAAGGCAACCCGCACTTTGATAATTGCATGACAATATTAGCACCCCGGTGGGTTGCCCTCAGAATCATTATGGCATACTGACTATGCCTGGCTAACGAAGGTCTGACTATGTAACGGATTGATTAACCCCCGTTCATTGCTAAGAACGGGATGCTGCTAAAGACAAGCGCGATTGTATCATCATTGATTCGGATGGGACGGTTCGCTCCCCGCATTCACCAAATTCAAAGAAGAATCCACTATGATTTATATTAACACACTGCTTTTTTTCATATGTCAATCTGTCCAATGTAACCTAGTGCTAAATGAAATGTCATGCGTTATCCAGTTAATTACCACTTAGGCAGACGGCTGTGCCTACAGCCTTTAAACCGGGATTAGATTAATCCACAGCGTCTGTATGAAGTATCATCAGGTCCTTGAAAGGGGCTATATACACTACTACTTAATTAAAGAGGAGGATGCTATGAGGGCAGTGGTTTCCGTGGTTGGAAAAGATAAGGTGGGCATACTGGCTATGGTAAGCACTATTTGTGCAAAGGCAAATGCAAATGTGATCGAGGTGACCCAATCCGTACTGCAGGATTTTTTTGTGATGATTATGGTGGTGGATATATCGCAATTGAATTGTGATCTGACAAGCCTTCGCCGGAATCTGGATGAACAGGGAGAAGGTTTGAAAATTCAGGTTATGCACGAGGATATTTTCAATTCAATGCACAGGATTTGAAAGGAGAAAACATGCTGAATCTGGCCGATATCATGGAAACCATTACCATGATACAGGAGGAAAATCTGGATATTCGCACGATCACGATGGGAATATCGCTTTTAGATTGCTGCGATGACGATATACGGATATCCTGTGAAAAAGTTCATACGAAAATATGCCGCTATGCAGAGGATTTGGTAAAAACGGGAGAGGATATCGAGCAAAGGTATGGAATACCCATCATAAACAAGCGTATTTCTGTAACCCCCATCGCTATTTTAACAGGAGCCTCAGGCGGTGATCCTGTGGAATATGCGAGGATCATGGACAGGGCTGCGGGAGCTACAGGCGTTAATTTCATTGGCGGGTATTCCGCTCTTGTGCATAAGGGCTTTTCGGCGGGGGATAAGGAGCTGATAGATTCGATTCCAAATGCCTTGTCGGAAACTGACCGCGTATGCTCTTCCGTAAACATAGGCAGCACTAAATCGGGAATAAACATGGATGCGGTTCTTATGATGGGTAAAATAGTTCGAAAAACTGCAGAGCTCACGAAGGACAGGCAATGCATCGGTGCCGCCAAGCTCGTGGTTTTTTGCAATGCCCCGGAGGATAATCCGTTCATGGCAGGGGCCTTTCACGGGCCCGGGGAACCGGATTGTGTAATCAACGTGGGAGTAAGCGGGCCGGGCGTGGTGAGGGCGGCTTTGGCCAAGTCCGGGGGTGACTGCGATTTAACAGAGGTGGCAGATCTGATTAAAAAAACGGCTTTTAAAATCACCCGCATGGGCCAGCTTGTTGGAAGCGAAGCCTGCAGGCGGCTTGGCGTGCCTTTTGGCATCGTAGATCTATCTTTGGCTCCCACCCCCGCCATCGGCGATTCAGTTGCCCATATTTTAGAGGAAATAGGGCTGGAGAGCTGCGGCGCCTGCGGAACAACTGCTGCTTTAGCCTTATTAAACGATGCTGTAAAAAAAGGGGGAGCGATGGCCTCATCCAGCGTGGGCGGGCTTTCGGGCGCTTTCATTCCCGTTACAGAGGATGCAGGTATGGCAGAGGCTGTACGTTCGGGAAAACTCAATTTGGAGAAGCTTGAGGCTATGACTGCGGTGTGCTCTGTAGGCCTCGATATGATAGTCATTCCCGGAGATACATCTTCTTCAGTTATTTCGGGCATCATCGCCGATGAGGCGGCGATAGGTATGATTAACTGCAAAACTACAGCAGTCCGGGTAATTCCGGCGATAGGAAAGACGGAAGGGGAGGAATTGGAATTCGGGGGTCTTCTGGGAAGCGGGCCTGTTATGAGGATCAATAAAAGCTCACCTGCAAAGATGATAAACCGGGGCGGCAGAATACCGGCCCCCATTCAAAGCCTGGGAAACTGAGGGAAAAATGTTACCTGAAAAAATAGATGTTAAAAATATGAGGTTGTCGGAACTGGCCGATTTCATGAACAGCATAGGGGAGGAAAAATACAGGGCAAAGCAGATTTTCAGCTGGTTGCACAAGGGTGTATACGACTTTCAGAATATGAGCGATATCTCCAAGGGTTTACGCGACAGGCTTGATGAGCTGGCCTATATAGATAAGCTTGATCTGTTAGATGTTCAGATTTCGGAAAAGGACGGCAGCAGAAAGTATCTTTTCAGGATTAAAAGCGGTCACAGCATAGAAAGCGTTTTTTTAAAATACAGCTTCGGCAACTCCATCTGCCTGTCATCACAGGCGGGGTGTCGCATGGGCTGTACTTTTTGCGCTTCGGGAATCGGAGGGCTTAAGGACAATCTGCCCGCATCTTTAATGCTGGATCAAATCCTTGCTGTGGAGAGACACACAGGGACGAAGGCCGGGAACATCGTCGTGATGGGCGAACCCTTTGATAACTACGATAATCTGTGCAGATTTATCGACCTGGTCCACGATAAGGCAGGGCTGAATCTCGGAATGCGCACAATCACCGTTTCCACATGCGGTCTCATCCCGCAAATTGAAATTTTCGGTGATGAATATCCAAAAGTCGGCCTTGCAGTATCTCTTCACGCCCCAAACGACAAGATAAGGAACCGGTTGATGCCGGTTAATAAAATCTATCCCGTAATGCCTCTGCTTGCGGCCTGCCGTCGCCATGCCGAAAAAACCGGAAGAAGAATAACCGTCGAGTATGCACTGATCAGGGGCGTCAATGACAGCCTGTATCATGCAAAA
>CAZHBR010000118.1:0-5681 GCA_964530755.1 uncultured Oscillospiraceae bacterium
CTTTGAAAGGGAGGAGGCCGTTACATGGCAATGCGGTGTCTGCGGCCACACTTACACCGGGAAAAAGGCATATGAAGTATGTCCTGTTTGCAGACATTCAAAGGCATATTTTCAAATTAAAGCCGATAATTATTGAAAAGCCCGCAGTAAAAAAATAAGAGGCGCCGATATATTTTTGCGGCGTTTCTTTATTTTATTCAGCGTTGTTTTATGATAAGATTAAGCTCACTGAATGAAGCCCATTTCGAATTTTTCTCAAGGTGGTGGCATGAAAAACTATTTAAAAGATTTGAATTCCGAACAAAAAAAAGCCGTCGTGCATAAGGATGGTCCTCTATTGATTCTTGCCGGAGCCGGAAGCGGCAAGACAAGTACGATGACCCGGAGAATAGCTCATCTCATACTTTCCGAGGGCATATCGCCCTATAATATTCTTGCCGTGACATTTACGAACAAGGCCGCCGCGGAGATGCGCGAAAGAGTTGAAAGCCTGATCGGCATTCAAAGGGGCATGTGGATCACGACCTTTCATTCCGCATGCCTGCGCATTCTCAGGATGTACGGGGATCGTCTTGGGTATGACAGGAATTTTGTAATATATGATCCGGGAGATCAAAGAACGGTTATTAAAAACTGCATTAAAGAAGCGGGTATTAACGAAAAAGAAATAACCCCTCCTTACGTTCTTTCGATCATAAGCGACTGCAAAGAAAAAGGCATAAGCCCCTCTGAATTCGAAAGAGGCGGCATTGGGATGCATACATCAAAAATCGCCTCCCTTTTCATCGCTTATGAGAGGACTCTTAAAACAAATAACGCGATGGATTTTGATGATCTCATATTGCATACGGTGAAACTGTTTAAAAATGACAGGGAAGTCCTCGCGTATTTTCGCGACCGCTTTCGCTACATAATGGTAGATGAGTATCAGGACACAAACCACATGCAGTATCGTGTGATCAGGATGCTGGCGGAAGGACATAATAATATCTGCGTGGTCGGCGATGACGATCAGTGCATCTATCAGTGGCGAGGCGCAGATATAAATAATATTCTCGATTTTGAAAAGGATTTTCGGGGGGCGAAGGTTATCAAGCTTGAACAGAATTACCGCTCCTTTGGGAATATTTTAGCTGCCGCAAATTCTATTATAAAAAACAACGACGGCAGGAAGCCGAAAAGGCTTTGGACAAAAAAGAAGAAAGGGGAAAAGGTAAAATACTACCAGGCCGACGATGATAAGGACGAGGCCCGCTATGTCGCGTTGCAGATCGATATACTTAAGGGCGGTGATAAACAGTATAAAGATTTTGCCGTTCTTTATCGCACAAATGCACAATCAAGACGATTCGAAGAGGCCTTCATTTCGAGAGGGACCCCGTACAGGGTTTTGGGAGGGCATCGATATTACGATCGAAAGGAAGTTAAGGATATGGTGGCCTATTTAAGGCTGCTTGTAAATCCCGAAGACGATCTTTCCATGGAGAGGATAATTAATGAGCCGAGGCGTGGGGTCGGGGCAAAAACGCTCGCCGCACTGAAGGCTATGGTAGCAGAAGGAAACGGTAGTATTTTTTCATTGCTTTTGGATAAATCGGTTCTTTCGGAACTGCCGGGAAGAGCCCCTGGCAACCTTGAACACCTCGCCCACGTCATTACGAAGCTGTCTGTACAAAAAGACAGAAGCCCTATCATCGATATCTATGACGAACTGTTGACAGAGACGGGATATTTGACGGCACTGCGCAATCAAAAAACAATCGAGGCGGAAAGTCGGATTGAAAACCTTCTTGAGTTTAGAACGGTTATTTACGATTATGAGAAGGAAAAGCGGGATGCCGGCGAAGAAGCCAGTCTTTCTGGATTTATGGAGAGCATAGCTTTGATGTCGGATGTGGACAACCATGCACCAGAGGAAAATGCTGTGGTGCTGATGACCATTCACAGCGCCAAGGGGCTGGAATTTCCTGTGGTATTTCTGCCGGGTATGGAGGATGGTCTTTTCCCCGGCTATCGGGCATTGAATAAAAAAGACGCCTTGGAGGAGGAAAGGCGCCTATGTTATGTAGGCATGACTAGAGCGATGGAGCGTCTTTATATGATCAGCGCGAGGCAGCGCATGCTGTATGGTAAAATAGAATGCAATCCCACCTCTGTTTTTTTAAGGGAATTGGATAAAAGGCTCGTTGAGGGAGATGCTATTTTCATCAATCGGCGCTTTGACCCTTACAGCAGCACAGGGGGTTTTGAGTTCGAGGGGGACTTTCACCGTCCTTTTAGCAGGTCGAATTTTAAAGCAGGAGTTAAAAATGAAGGGTCAAAGCCGGGCTGGCCGACCTTATCCGGTTCGGATTTGGCTTGCGGAGATCGAGTTAATCACACCAAATTCGGAGAGGGAGAAGTTACCGAGGTAGACGGCAATACCGCTACTGTAATTTTCGATCAGGGGGGTGTAAAAAAATTAGCTTTGAATGTGGCTCCCCTGACTAAGGTATCAACGCAAAACTGAGTGAGGTTATGCATATGCAGGATAAGAAAGCCAGGATAGATTGGCTGACAAGGGAATTGAGCCGGCACAACAGGTTGTATTATGAGGAGGACAGTCCGGAGATAACGGACCAGGAATATGACCGGATGATGGCCGAACTTGAAGACCTGGAAAATGATGCGCCGTTTTTCAGAAAAACTGACTCCCCGACGAATCGGGTGGGTGGAAGGGCTGTAAGCCAATTTGAACGCGTTGCACATCTTGTCCCTGTGGACAGCCTGGAAAACTCCTACGACAGACAGGAGCTTAAAAATTTTGATCGCAGAGTGCGTGAGGCGGTGAAGCCGGCCGGGGAGGTGCCGCTGTATGTGGTAGAACCTAAAATCGATGGCCTTTCTGTTGTTTTGCAGTACAAGGACGGTGAGTTTGTACGCGGCGCGACAAGAGGTGACGGTATCGTCGGAGAGGATGTAAGCAGCAACCTTAAAACCATCAGATCCATTCCTTTGCGGATAAACGAAAAAGGTGAGCTTCACGTAAGAGGAGAGGTTTTTATAGCTAAAAAAGAATTTGAGAAGCTTAACCGCAGGCAGGAAATGTCGGGAAATCAGGTATTCGCCAATCCTCGCAACGCGGCAGCCGGTTCGCTAAGGCAGCTTGACTCGAACATCACCAGAACTCGGCCCTTGAATATATTTGTTTTCAACATTCAGTACCAAAAAGGAATGAAACATTTAACACATGCGGAAACGTTGCAATATCTTGAAAGCCGGGGGTTTTTGATCCCGGATTATGCGGTATGCAAAACCATTGCGGATGTCCTTCACCAATGCGATGAATGGGAGAAAAAAAGGAAAGCGCTGGATTATGAAATAGACGGCCTGGTTGTAAAGGTAAATCGTTTGGATTATAGAGAACTGCTCGGATTCAGAGCAAAAAGTCCAAAATGGGCTACAGCATATAAGTTTAAAACAGAAGAAGCGCAAACATATATACGGGATATTATAGTGCAGGTTGGAAGAACGGGAGTGATAACTCCTAAGGCAGTGTTTCAGCCGGTCAGGGTGGCAGGTTCTATTGTCACATATGCCACCTTGCACAATATAGATTTTATAAGGCAGAAGGATCTCATGATAGGAGATGAGGTGGTAATTCATAAAGCCGGAGATGTAATTCCGGAGGTGGTGAGGGCAATAAAGGAATCAAGAACCGGAACGGAGAGATCTTTTATCATGCCTGAAAACTGTCCATCATGCGGCAGCAAACTGGTTCGGTTGGAAGGGGAAGCCGCCTTGCGCTGCGTCAATGTCAAAGCCTGTCCTGCTCAAAACATAAAGGGACTTGTTCATTTTGCCTCTCGTGAAGCAATGGATATTGAGGGGCTTGGAGAATCGATAATGAGGAAGCTTACAGCTGCCGGACTCATTAATTCGTTTTCCGATATCTACAGATTGTCTAAAAAGGAATTGTCTGCCTTAGAGGGTCTTGGAGAAAAATCTGCGGATAATCTGCTTCACGCGATCAACGATTCCAAAAACCGGGGAATGGACAGGCTGCTTTTTGGCCTTGGAATACCTTTGATAGGGGGCAGGTCGGCTAAGTTGCTGGCGGAGAAATTCGGCAGAATGGAAAATCTGAAAGAAGCTGGTTTGGACGAGCTCACCTCCATAGAGGGAATAGGCGATAAAATGTCTGCCGGCATTCTGGATTATTTCTCGGATCCTTTGAATTTAGAACAGATAGAGGAACTGAAAGCGGAAGGATTGAACATGGAATATGGCAAGGATGCCTTCGGTGATGTTCATCAGGTTCGGGAGGGCATAGAGGGAAGGACTTTTGTCCTTACCGGTACGCTGCAGAAATATACAAGGGAGGAGGCCTCGGCCATGATAGAGGCCGCGGGCGGGAAAGTCTCCAAAAGCGTAAGCGGTAAAACCGATTACGTTCTGGCAGGCCGGGAACCCGGCGGAAAGCTGGCGAAAGCCGAAGCCTTGGGGATAAGAGTGATCACCGAGGAAGAATTCGATAAGTTGATGTCTTAGGCGCTAATTGATGATGGAGGGGAAATGAAAACAGGTAAACTGGACAGCAGGCTTTTAGAGGAGATAGTTTTTCGGAATATAAAATTTAGAAGACCTGAGGTTTTAACACATCCCGGAGTGGGAGAAGATTGTGCGGTTGTGGATTTCAGCGCATATGACTGTGTGGTTTCTACGGATCCGATAACGGGAGCCGCATCCGACATAGGACGCATAGCCATCCATATATCATGCAACGATATCGCTGCAAGCGGAACAGAGCCTCTTGGAATATTAATGGCCTGCATGCTTCCTGAGGGTACAACAGAGCAGGAAATCGAAGAGATAATGAGGCAAGCCGGAGAAACCTCGGCCGATCTTGGGGTTGAAATCATAGGAGGGCATACGGAAATTACCTCCGCGGTGAACAGACCGGTTATTGTTACGACCGCACTTGGCAGGGCATGCAGAGGATGCACTCAATCGGCCGATAATATGCGTCCGGGAGATTATATTTTGATCACTAAAGAAGCGGGACTTGAAGGGACAGGCATTCTCGCGTCGGATTATGAGGACAGGCTCGTCGGGATTTTATGTGAAGATGAACTGAATGTTGCTAAATCGATGCTGGATAAGATATCTGTTGTTAAGGAGGGCGTCATTGCCGGTAAAATCGGTACTGCAGGCATGCATGATATCACCGAGGGCGGTGTTTTGGGAGCGCTTTGGGAGATGTGCGAGGTATCGGGAACCGGTGCCGAGCTCTGGCTTGAACAAATTCCTGTTTCCGCTGTAACCAGGAAGATATGTTCTCATTTTGGGATCGACTGGCTGCGGCTGATTTCAAGCGGAAGCATGATGATAATTGCCCATCCCGGCCAAAAGGAACAATTGATTAAGACGATAGGGGATGCCGGCATCTCCGTCACCTGCATAGGCAGAGTAAAAGAAGCATCCGAAGGTCGTGTGCTGGTTGATAGCGGCAGAAGAATTGATATAGTTCCGCCGGGGCGCGATGAATTGTACAAGGTCGTGGCCCCTTGACTTTTCCGGGTAAAATCCATATAATTGCATTGAAGAAGTGCTTGCCCTTTGGCAGTCTCGCCTGGCATGGTCTGGGTCCTGCGCAATAAGAATCTGTGAACCTCGTCAGGTCCGGAAGGAAGCAGCGATAA
>CAZHBR010000119.1:0-5592 GCA_964530755.1 uncultured Oscillospiraceae bacterium
ACAGTTTCCTTTGACATAACCTGACGCAGATCGGTTCTGCCAGAAGGATCCCCTACCATACCTGTACCGCCTCCGATAAGCACTATAGGCCTGTGTCCATGCTTTTGCATATGCATCATGATTATGACTTGCATAAAATGGCCTACGTGAAGGGAATCTGCGGTCGGATCAAATCCGATATAGAACGTTACCTTTTCCTTGCCAAGCAGATCCCTGATTTCATCCTCATCTGTCGTCTGCTTTATAAAGCCTCTTTCATTTAAAACATCGTAGACGTTTCTCATTTCTTTCATCTTCATCTCCGTTATAATCTTTATTTTGTCCCATACAGCCTGTCGCCCGCATCGCCAAGTCCCGGAACTATGTAAGCGTTCTCATCGAGATGACTGTCTCTTGCGGCGATGAATATATCCACATCCGGATGCTTGTTTTGTAACAATTCTATCCCCTCCGGTGCAGCGATAAGACAAAGAAAACAGACCTTCTTTGCCCCTTTTTCCTTGATAAAATCAATGGCGGCCGCGGCAGATCCCCCCGTAGCCAGCATCGGATCAAGCACAAAGACCTCTCTTTTGCCGATATCAGACGGCAATTTACAGTAATATTCGATGGGCAAATGCGTATCCGGATCCCTATAAAGCCCGATATGGCCTACCTTAACGTTTGGGACAAGGGCCTGTATCCCCTCTACCATACCAAGGCCCGCCCTCAAAATGGGGACGATGGCGATATCTTCACCCTTTAGCATTTTCATAGTGGCTTTACAGATGGGGGTTTCAATTAAAACCTCCTTAAGGGGGAGGTGATGCGTAGCCTCAAAGGCCATGAGCATGGAAATTTCCTTTACAAGCTCCCTGAAATCCTTTGTGCTCGTATATTTGTTTCTGAGGATCGCCAATTTGTGCTGAATCAGCGGGTGGTCGTACACGTATACATTCCCCATCTTTTCCTCCTACATGCTGTCCAACATATCCACTCTGCGCCTATGCCTGCCCTCCTCGAATTTCGCAGACAGCCAGGCCTCAACAATATCCCGGGCCTCCTCAAAAGAAAGCATTCTGCCTCCCAAGGCTAAAACGTTGGCATTGTTATGCTTCTTCGCCATCTTTGCCATAAATACATTTACAGCAAGGGCGCAACGGATTCCTTTAACCTTATTAGCTGCTATTGAAACCCCTATCCCCGTACCGCAAATGACAATACCGGCATCGGCATTACAAGAGGCCACCGCCTCGCCGCACGCTTTGCCAAAGGCCGGATAATCCACCGATTCAGAGGATCCGGTTCCTAAATCCAACACATCAAATTCTTTGTCTTCTAAATACGCTATAATGCTCTTTTTAAGTTCATATCCCCCGTGATCGGCGGCAATGGCCAGCTTCATCTCTTTCTCCTTAATTATTTTAATGTCTACACTTTTATAACACGATAACCGGCGGATTTCAACATGCGGTTCATAACAGCAAAACCAAGATCATCACTTTCATCCAAAGCCCCGGCCAGAATCAGATCCACATTCAGATCGTCCATATCCCTTAACCTTGAAAACAATCCTTCGGCAGCTCCTTTGTAATCGGATTCCCCAAACAGTATTACACCGACCTTTTTACCTAGAGCTTCTTCCCTTTTTTTACGCTCTGCAATCTCCTTAACGATGCGGTCACGCCGCCCCTTTATGATTACCATCTCCGCTAATGGAGCGTAATGGGTGTATTTCATTCCCGGGGACCTCGGTGTCCCCTCTTTAATATACAATGCGCTATCCATTAATACAGGACTGTCGATCACAGCTGTAAGATCTTTAGGAGAAAGAAAACCGGGCCTGAGAATTACCGGCGGCTTCCTGGAAATATCCAAAACGGTAGACTCAATCCCCAGTTTGCAATCATCCGCGGAAAGGATCATAGGGATACGCCCTGTCAAATCCTCCTCCACGTGAATTCCTTTTGTGGGGCTTGGCCTGCCCGATAAATTGGCGCTTGGAGCAGCTATAGGACAGCCGGACCGCTTGATCAGCTCAAGTGCAACCGGATGATCCGGCATTCGAACAGCAACCGTCTCAAGTCCCGCTGTAGTCACATCCGGTACAACAGGGAGCTTTTGCAGCACCAATGTAAGGGGCCCCGGCCAAAATGCTAAAGCCAGCCGATATATCACCTCGTCATCTTGAAAAGTGATTTTTTTTAAAGATGATATGTCCGCGATATGGACGATGAAGGGATTATCCTTAGGTCTTCCTTTTACGCAATATATCCTTTCAACCGCAGCCTCATCCAAAGCATTTGCCCCAAGACCGTATACAGTTTCAGTAGGAAAGGCTACGAGGCCTCCCGATGAGATGATCCCCGCAGCCTCACTTATATGGGCCGACGCTTCGTCATTAAGTTCTGAAATTTTATAAACCTTCGTCTTCATCCGGATACCTGCTATCAGAAGTTTTTCATTTTTTCCGCCTGATCAGAAGTTATGAGGGCATCGACAATTTCATCAATATCCCCGTCAAGAAAGGACTCAAGCCTGTACAAGGTTAAACCAACCCTGTGATCAGATACTCTGCCTTGTGGAAAATTGTAAGTGCGTATTCTTTCGCTTCTGTCGCCGCTGCCCACCTGGCTTTTTCTTTTCTCCGATATCTGCTTGTTTTGCTCCTGAATTTTCACATCGTAAAGCTTTGCTCTCAGTACTTTGAATGCCTTTTCCTTGTTTTTTAACTGAGATTTTTCATCCTGACATGTAACAACAATACCTGTCGGCTCGTGTGTAAGGCGAACAGCCGAATCCGTTGTATTGACGCTTTGCCCTCCATTACCGGAGGAGCGGTATACATCAACCCTTACGTCGTTTGGACTGATATCCACTTCTATATCGTCTACCTCAGGCAGTACGGCCACCGTAGCGGCTGAAGTGTGAATCCTTCCGCTTGACTCCGTTTCCGGCACACGCTGAACCCGATGAACTCCACTTTCGTATTTTAGCCTGGAATAGGCTCCCTTGCCTTTAATAAGAACTACGGCTTCCTTCATCCCCCCGATTCCGGTTTCATTCATGTCTATGATCTCGCTCTTCCAGTTTCTACGCTCCCCGTAGCGCATATACATGCGCAAAAGATCTCCGCCAAAAAGAGCAGCCTCTTCTCCGCCTGTTCCCGCCCTTATTTCCATTATGACATTTTTATCGTCATTAGGATCTTTTGGCAACAATAAAACGCGAAGTTCCTCTCCGTAAATCTCAAGGCGCTCTTCCAGTTTAGTCAATTCCGTCTTCGCTAATTCTCTCAGATCTTCGTCTTCCTCGCTGTCGAATAAAAGCTCTTTAGCACCGGCTAGCTCTTCCTTTGTCTTTTTATAATCTTTATACTTTTCAACGATGGGCTCCATGTCGGACATTTCTTTGACGCACCTGCGCCACAGGTTCTGTTCAGCCATAAAACCAGGATCCGCCGCCTTAAGGCTGAGTTCCTCATATTTACTAACCATAAAATCCAATTTATCAAACATCTGTCTCTCAACTCCCGTTACAGACGATTTTGAAAAAGACCGGAAATCTGGTTTCCGGTCATCTTGTGCTAATCTATGTTGAATTTCTTCTTAAACTTTTCAACACGGCCGCCTCGGTTGATGAACTTCTGCTGACCTGTAAAGAAAGGGTGACAGGCAGAACATATATCCAACCTCAATTCCTCTCTTGTGGACTTTGTAACAAATTCATTCCCGCAGGCGCATACGACCTTGCATTCCTTGTAGCTGGGATGGATTCCTTTTCTCATCTATTTCACCTTCCTTCAAATATCAAAACAGCGCTCATCACAATTGCGACAGCTATTACATGTTAGCATAAGGGCTTATTCTGTGCAAGAGTTTTTTGCCTATAACGCAAGTTTGATTTTAGCCACCCTGTCATGTCCCGCCGGATCCTTAATTATATGTGCAGGGGCGTAGTATCCGGTGATTTCGGCAAGGCTGGAAACAGCTTCCGCCTGGTCATAGCCGATCTCCAGTAAAATAACTCCATCCTTTCGAAGATAATGAAATGCATCCTGCAAAATTCTCTTATAACAGTCCGTACCCTGCGGCCCCCCGTCGAGAGCCAACATAGGCTCGTGATCGCGAACCTCCCGCATAAGACGAGGCAGAATCACCGAAGGAATATAGGGTGGATTGCTAATGATAAGATCAAATTGATGCTTTCCCCTGCGCTTTGGAAATGCATTGAACAGATCCCCCTTTGCAAATTGAATCATGGCCGCAACCTTGTTTTGCACAGCGTTTTCTTTAGCCACCGAAACTGCATTCTCACTGATGTCTGATGCGTAAATTTTAATTTTCCCTTTCTTGTAATGATGGGCGACAGATACTGCGATAGCGCCGCTGCCGCAGCACAAATCCAGTACATGAAGTCTCCGAAGACCGGGTTTTCGCTTATCCAATTCCTTTAAAGCGCTCTCTGCCAGGGTCTCGGTATCCTGCCTTGGAATCATAACATGTCGATTCACCTTAAAGGGGAGTCCCATAAATTCCTGCTTGCCGGTTATGTATTGTACCGGCTTCCCTTTAGCCCTAATATCCATCAATCGAAAATATTCTTCGCAGGAAGCTTCGTCGAGAATGTCCGCATAATGCAAAAACAAATACGTTTTATCGCAAGACAGCATATGGCATAATAGTATTTCCGCATCCAATGCAGGATCAAGACAACCGCTGCACAAAAAACGTGTCGTAGCCAAATCAATTAGCTCTTTTATCATCATACTCATAAAACTGCTTTATCTGCTCCGTTAATTAACCCAAGGCACCCGAGGCTATCAGTGGTTCCGACATATTCTTTAGGCCCGTCTTGATCAAGCACAGCCTTTATGGCTGCTATAGCAACCTCGAGCTGCCCTTTGTCGGGATTTAAAGTTGTCAGCTTTTGCAAAGCAAGACCCGGAAGGCTTAAAAACTTGATCAAAGCGGAATCACCTGTTCCGGCAAAGCGCAAAAGTTCATAGGATATTCCCGCGATAAAGGGTATCAAAAGAAGCCTTGATGCGATGCGTATCAACAAGTTGGGCCAGCCAAGCAAAGAAAACAATAGCAGGCTTATGACCATTACAAACATCAAAAAGCTTGTACCGCATCGAGGATGTAGCGTCTCGAATTCTTCGCAATTATCGGGCGTGAGTTCAAGACCACTTTCAAAGCAATGAATGCATTTATGCTCTGCTCCGTGATATTGAAATACCCTCCTTATATCTCCTATTCTGGAGATGAGAAATACATAGATCACGAACATCAGAATTCTGAGAATACCCTCGGCGATGTTAAGTATAATCTCATTCCCGGTCAACAGTCCAAGAAGATTGATTGCCCAGGTGGGAAGTATTATAAATACCCCTACGGTAAATGCTATGGCCAGAATTACTGATAAATACAGCATGATGCTGAACGCTTTTTTTTCACCGAATCTCTTTTCCAGCCAGAGGGTAAATCTATCCGCTTCCTCAGGTTCCCCGCCCTCCGCTTTTCCCAGCACCTCGGCGGAGTAAAGCAGCGTCCTCGTTCCCACTGTAAGCGCATCGATAAATATAAGCACTCCCCGCAGAACCGGTACCCT
>CAZHBR010000120.1:0-5563 GCA_964530755.1 uncultured Oscillospiraceae bacterium
GAATCCATCAGCCATTCATAGCTTTTAAGGCATTTCATGTCTCTTTATCCTCTCTGCACATAGGCGCGTATAAAATATTATACACCATTTTCCCATATCCATCTATGAAATTATCTGATTTCGTATTAAAATATAAGGGAAGATAACGTACGTCCGCCTACAGGAGGGTAACACTGTATGCCTAAGGGAAAATTAATTATAATCGAAAGCGGAACCGATGCCAGCGGCAAAGCAACCCAGACGGATCTCCTTTATGAGGCCGTGTCGTCGCAGGTCAGACATGTGCGAAAAATCACCTACCCAAATTATGAAAGCACTTCCAGCGCGTTGGTAAAGATGTATCTTGCCGGCGAATTCGGAACTGATCCCTTCGATGTCAATGCATATGCAGCCTCGATCTTTTTTGCAATAGACAGATATGCCTCCTACCACAGCGGCTGGAAAGAATTCTATGAGCAGGGGGGCATAGTATTGGCCGATCGTTATACTACATCGAACATGATACATCAAAGCGTTAAACTTGATAAAAGCCGGCAGGACTCCTATATTTCCTGGCTGATAGATTTGGAATACGGAAAACTTGAGCTTCCGCGGCCGGACTGCGTTATATTTTTGGATGTTAATCCTGATATAAGCGAAAAACTGATGGAAAAAAGGGCAAATAAAATAACGGGGGCAGCACAAAAAGATATTCACGAAAGCGATAAAGAATACCTGAAGAAAGCGTATTTAAACAGCCTTGATATTGCAAAAAGGTTTGGATGGATCAAAATCAATTGTTGCGATAAAAACGAAATGAGAAGCGTTGAGGATATACACCGCGAGGTGTTTGGCACAATTTCAAAAATAGTGGGCGTTTAAGAATAATATAATTATTTTATTGCGGGATTAATACAATGAATCATCGGGCTTAATAAGGGTTAAACTAAAATTAATTATTTCTGAATGACTCTGATTAAAACCTGAAGTCCAAAGGAGGATGAAAATGAAAATATTTATCGATACTGCAAATGTTGATGAAATTCGCGAGGCAGCATCTTGGGGGATCCTGTCGGGAGTAACGACAAATCCCAGCCTAATAGCAAAAGAAGGAAGAGATTTCAAAACCGTCGTCAAAGAGATTTCAGAAATCATATACGGATCAATCAGCGCTGAAGTGCTCTCCGATGAGGGTGGAGACATGATAAAGGAAGCTCTGGAGCTTTCAAAAATTCATAAGAACATAACAATAAAGGTGCCTATGACACAAGAGGGATTAAAGGCGGTCTCCGCCTTATCAAGACAAGACATTAAAACAAATGTCACCCTGGTTTTCTCGGCGAATCAGGCATTATTGGCGGCGCGCGCCGGGGCAAGCTTTGTAAGCCCTTTTATTGGAAGAATGGATGATATAGGAAACAGCGGAATTAATCTCATTGAGGAAATCTCGGAAATTTTCTGCATTCACGGCATAGAAACGGAAATTATAGCCGCCAGCATCAGAACTCCGGCCAATGTCATTGATTGCGCCAAAGCCGGGGCTCATATCGCAACCATTCCCTTTCCCGTACTTAAAAAGATGCTGCAGCATCCGCTAACTGATGCAGGCATAGCGCGATTTAAAAAAGACTGGGAGACGCTTAGTTTGTAAGCGATGAAACACCAATGGAAACACTAACGATATTGAAAATCATTTTCGCGGCTTTGCTGTGTATACCTCTTCTTGTTATATCAATACATCTTGTGGGTAAAATGGTAGACGAACTCACTCATAAATAAAAGACGATGGATATGTGAAAACAATCCATCGCCCTTGATGTGTTTAAATCCCTTGATAGCCTGCGTTGATTTATGACATCTTAATCGATTTGAGTCGTAAGAAATATGGGAAGACCCATGTGAGATATCTGCTCCTGGTATCCTTCGATATCATCCATATGCCTGTCCTCGTCAGCCAATATTTTCTGCAGCACTGAGCGTGTAGCGAAATCTTTTACTTCACCTGCTAACTTTATGGCCTCGTTATAGGCGGCAATAGCACCCATTTCCGAAACTCGATCATTTTCAAGCTGTTTAGGAATCTCATCGCCGATAAAAATATCCTTGAGCTTAGTGACAACAGGAACTGCTTCAAGGAATAAGATTCTTTCAATAAGCATCTCAGCATGTTTCATTTCATCGATAGCCCGCTTTTCAAAATTATCATGCAGTTTGTCGTAACCCCAATCCGCACACATTTCGGCGTGAACGATATACTGATTGATTGCCGTCAGTTCATCTGCAAGCAATGAGTTTAGAACTTCGATCAGTTTAGGATTGCCCTTCATGTAAATACCTCCTCACTAATATTTGTAACTCATTTTATTATACATTACCACCCTTCCCTGACACGTGCAATCGCTTTTTTCACAAAACAATTAGTTTGCCGATTATTATGGCCAATTTTGGCAGATAATGCTATAATATTATTTGTCTGCCCGAAACATCTAACATAATTATCCAGGAGAGAAAAAATGCGATTCGTACCAACAGGCTGTATTAGGGAAGGTATGATATTAGGAGATAACCTTTACAACAATATAGGAAATCTAATGCTTTCAAAGGGAGAGGCGATCACCTCTGAGTACCTGAAATCGATAACTAAGCTGAAGTACAACGGAATATACATAGACGACGACATATCAAGTGATATTCCAATCATAAACGCAATAAGCAACAAGGTCAGAATGGAATCTGTCACCGCTGTTAAAAATACCTTCACTTACATTGAAAAGGGCAATAAAATAAGTGCGGAAAGCATCGAATTGACTAAAAAACATATTGGGCAGATTGTCGATGAACTCTTTTACAAAAAGGAATTGATGGTAAATATGGTTGACATAAAGGTCTTTGATGATTACACATACTATCATTCCGTAAACGTAGCAGTATTGTCCATCATGATCGGAATTGCCCTAGGGCTAGATAAGAATGATCTGTGTAATCTTGGGTTTGCGGCCATTTTACACGATATTGGCAAGGTATTCATCGATAAAGATCTATTAAACAAACCCGGAACACTGACCGCCATGGAATACGATAAAATTCAGGCTCACAGCCTGCTCGGTTTTGACTATCTTAAGAAGGAGTATACAGTCCCTGTCGAATCCTATATCGGAATACTTGACCATCACGAAAAATATGGCGGCGGAGGCTACCCTTACGGAGTAAAGGGTGAACGGATTTCGTTCTTTGGACGCATAATTTCCATTGCCGATGTCTATGATGCATTGACCTCGGACAGACCCTACAGGAAAGCCCTGCTTCCCTCTGAAGCGATGGAATACGTTATGGGATCTGTAGTAACATCCTTTGATCCGGACATCGTAAAGATTTTTGTAAGAAAAATAGCTCCTTATCCTGTAGGAACGTGTGTTAAACTGAGCAATGATCTGGTGGGTATAGTAGTAGAAAATTACGAAGATTTTTGCATGAGGCCAAAAATTAGGATATTTCAAGCCCACGGAAAGGAAATCGAACCTTACGAGATTCAACTTTCTGACTGCCAGGCTTTAAATCTGACTGTCGTTGAAATACTGTGATCGGAAACCAATTATCAAATTAATCGCTTCACCATTTCCGGCACATCAAAAGGCAAAGATGCCACCTGCACACCGGCCTTCTTTAACGCTTTAATTTTCCCGTCAAGCGTACCCATTCCGCGCTCAATTATTGCCCCTGCATGCCCCATTCTTTTCCCCGGCGGAGCGCTTTTCCCCGCCAAATAAGCGATCACCGGTTTCGACACGTGTTCGGCTATGAACGCAGCCGAATCCTCCTCGGCCGTACCGCCTATTTCTCCTATCATAACCATGGCCTTTGTATCGGGATCATGCTCAAATTGCGCCAATGCATCTGTAAATGTTAGACCAGTTATTCTGTCTCCCCCAAGACCTACAACCGTCGAAGTTCCAATGCCGGCATCCAGCAAGGAGCCGACTATTTCATAGCTTAATGTTCCTGATCGGGATACTACACCTATCGGCCCGGATACAAAATACCGGTTAGGCATGATGCCTATTTTACACTGTCCCGATGATACTAAACCAAAGCTGTTAGGTCCAACAACTCTGGTGCCCCTGCTTTCGGCATAATTCATAATGGCCATCGCATCATGAAGGGGAATATGCTCCGGCAATAAAACCAGCAATTTTATTCCGGCGTTTATCGCCTCAAAAGCCCCATCCTTTACGTGCATGGCAGGAACAAACAGAATAGATGCATCTATTCTGTGATGCAGCATCGCCTCAAAAACAGAATGATATACCGGAACGCCTTCAACGTTTTGCCCGCCCTTTCCAGGAGATACGCCTGCAACAATATTCGTTCCGTATGCGATCATCTCACGCGTATGAAAAACACCCTGCTTACCTGTGATTCCCTGAACAAGAACGCAGCTGTTTGCATTGATATAGATTGCCATCGTTACCTCTCCATTTCCTGCATAGCCAGCTTTACAGCCTTACGTGCGGCACCATGCATGGTATCAAATGTCTCTATGCCCGCCTCTTTTAAAATTTTGCGACCCTCTTCCTGGTTAGTTCCCACTAACCTTATTATAAGCGGAACAGGGATTCCAGATTTCTTTTTTACCGATACAAAAGCATTTGCAACATCATCACATCGGGTAATGCCTCCAAAAACATTAACCAGTATTGCTTTGGGCTTTCTTCCAAGTACCAACTCAAGGGCTTTTGCCGTTGCGGCTTCACCCGCACCGCCGCCTGCATCTAAAAAATTAGATGCCCTGCCCCCATAATAGCTGATCGTATCTAATGTTGAAAGCGTTATTCCCGCCCCGTTTGCTATTACACCTATATTCCCGTCTAATTCCACATAGGAAAGACCGAAATCATGGGCTTCCTTTTCAGCCGTCGTCCTTTCCTCTACATAAGGCAGGTCCCCCTGCCTGTATAAAGCGTCGTCGTCTACAGTAACCTTTGCATCGGCGGCAATCAGTTTTCCTTTGCTTACGACAAGGGGATTAATCTCAATCAACGAGGCATCTGACTCGATAAACGCCTTGTAAAGCTTTGTCAAAATGTTTTGAACCTGCACGCTTTCATCGTTTGGGATTTTCATCCTGCGCGTTATTTCCCGGGCAACGAAAGGCATTATTCCCACACCATAATCAATTGGATATTTTATCATATGCTCATCGGGCACTTCTTCGATGTCTACTCCTCCATATACCGATGCCAATACTATAGGGCCCCTCGTTTTGCCGTCGATGGTAATCGCAAGATAGTACTCTTTATCAATCGCAATTCTCTCCTCTATTAAAACTTTATCCACTGGCATGCCTAATAATTTACTGCCAAGAAGATCCAGGGCTATTCGTTTAGCTGCTTCAGCATCCCTCGCAAATTTAATCCCCCCGGCCTTGCCTCTTTTCCCCGACAAAATCTGGGCCTTGATGACAGAATCGCCTATCAATGAGGTTATTTCCCTTACCTCTTCAGGGGAACCGGCAACCTCTCCCTCCGGCACCGGTATGCCATATTTTTTAAAAAGGTTTTTCCCCATATATTCATACATTTTCATC
>CAZHBR010000121.1:0-869 GCA_964530755.1 uncultured Oscillospiraceae bacterium
TATGGATATATGGTTATGGTGGATCACGGCGGGGGGATCGTGACCCTTTATGCCCACAACAGCGTTTTGAAAGTGAAAACAGGAGACTATGTGACAAGGGGCCAGGTTATCGCCTTGTCGGGAAGCACCGGCATGTCGACAGGACCCCATGTCCACTACGAGGTCAGAGTTAACGGTGAATACAAAAACCCGATGAACTATCTTTAATAAAGCAAAAGATGAATTGGAGGGCATGATACCCTCCAATTTTTATAAGGGAAAACTATGAAAAGAGAATGGATTTTTCACAATAAAAGTCAGGAATTACTTCAGTTTTTGCTGTCTCAAAGGGGTGTAAAGGATGAAGATGTGCAAGATTTTATGTCCGATAAGCCCCGCCTTACTCATGATCCTTATTTATTAAAAAACATGGATAAATGTGCGGTTAGAATTTTGTCGGGGATTGCGGCAGGCGAAAGCATCTGCATCTACGGAGATTACGATGCGGACGGAGTCTGCTCTATAAGCTTGATGCTTGAAATACTTGGCAAGCTCGGCGGCAGGGTCACCTATTATATTCCGTCCCGCTTTGAAGAAGGGTACGGGCTTAATAAAGAGGCTTTGGCATCGATAAGGAAGCAGGGTGCCGATCTCGTTTTGACAGTGGATTGCGGAAGCAATTCCTTTGATGAAGTGGAATACGCAAAAGAAATCGGCCTCGATATTATAATCACCGATCACCACAATGTTTCACAAAAAGCAGCCCGTTGCCTGCTCATCAATCCAAAGCAAAAAGGATGCCGGTATCCGGAAAAAGAGCTGTCTGGCTGCGGAGTTGCATTCAAGCTTGCTCAGGCCCTCATGAGAATTGCCGATACAAAATACCCGGC
>CAZHBR010000121.1:879-1539 GCA_964530755.1 uncultured Oscillospiraceae bacterium
TGAACAGGGTTTTAGATCTTGTTGCAATAGCCACGGTAGGGGATATCATGCCACTGGTTGGAGAAAACAGGACGTTTGTTAAATACGGACTTCGCGTTATAAACAGGGCCCCCCGGCCCGGGCTGTCCTTGTTAATAAAGGAGGCAGGGCTGAAAGTAGGGGAAATAAAATCGGAAGACCTGGCATATGTTATTGTACCCCACCTCAATGCGGCGGGGCGTCTTGACACAGCCAGAACAGGGGTCACCCTGCTTACCTCGCCGGATTTTCCAAGCCTGCGCCGTTCAACGGCGATTCTTTTGGAGAACAACAAAAGACGACGCGAAAAGCAGGATCAGGCATATAAAAAGGCGTTGGCTATTGTGGAGAACACATATCGGGATGATCTTGTGATTATCGTTGATGCTCCATTTGCCCATGAAGGTATAGCCGGCATAGTCGCCGGGAAATTGAAGGAGGCTTTTCACCGACCTGCGATCGTTGTCACACCATCTGACGGGGATAGCTTAAAAGGAACTGGCCGAAGCGTAGACGGGATCAATCTGTTTGATATGCTATCGGCAAGCCGCAGCCGCTTCGATAAATTCGGAGGTCACGCGGCAGCCTGCGGTTTTCAGATGAAAGCGGGGAATCTGCCTTTGTTCAGGGAAGAGCAAAAAG
>CAZHBR010000121.1:1549-5520 GCA_964530755.1 uncultured Oscillospiraceae bacterium
TTCAGGAAGGATCCATCCCTATTTCTGCCGAAGGTATTTATAGATGGAGAAATTGATCCTTTATCCCTGACTGCGGATTTCGTAAGGGGCCTGGAACGCTTTGAACCCTTCGGACACGGAAATAGTAAGCCTGTCCTTTGCGTAAGGGATGTCAAAGTGAAAAATCCGGTATATATGGGCGATGACAATCAGCATGTGCGCTTTTCCTTTCGCGATCTTTCCTTCGTCCTGTTTAACCGCGCGGACGATCTGAAAAATATGATGGAATGGAACGCAGGGATTGATTTCGTCGGTTGTGCGGGAATAGACAGGTACAGGGACGGTAAGATTCAATTTGTCGTTATGGATATGAGATGCTATAATAAATAGGATTTTATGAATGAGAGACCGATGGTGAATTTATGCTGACATTAAAAAAACGAAACCTGATCATCGTTATCATCGCTGCGATGCTGTCCGGCAGCTTAGTTTCGGGCAGTGTTTATGCCGTATACAGCCTGGTGACGGACCGCATAGATATTTCAAGCGACGAGTATCGTGATTACGTAAGGTTGAAATCGGAATATAAAAAGCTGGATTATTTAAAAAATTTGATTGAAACTAGATATTATGTACCCGTAGAAGCCGAAAACTTGAGCGAGGGCATGTACAGGGGTTTGTTTTGGGGCATCGGCGATCCCTATTCCTCCTATTTGACAGATAAGGAATATGAGGATTTAATGATCTCGGCTAACGGAAAATATGAGGGGATCGGAGTAACTATCGCCCCCGATGACGATGGTTTTATCAATGTGGTATCTCCTATGGACGGCTCCCCCGCTGCGAGGGCGGGGATAAAAGCGGGAGATAAAATCACCGCCGTCGATGGTGTGGCTTACAGCGCAAAGACAATCGATGCCGCCGTAAGCGTCATGCGGGGCAAGGGAGGTACAAAGGTCAAGGTTACGGTGCTTCGCGACGGGGAGACGAAGGATTACGAATTGATTCGTTCCAAAATTCTGCTTATCACCGTTAAATCCGGAACCCTCGATGATGATATAGGCTATATCCGAATAAGTTCATTTGAAAAAAACACAGCAGATGATTTTGAAAGGGCGCTGAGGGAGATGGAACTTGGCGGTGCAAAAGGTCTGATTGTCGATCTCAGGGATAATTCGGGAGGTCTGGTTGATGCATGCGTTGAAGTCGCAGATAAGCTTCTGTCGGAAGGGGTTGTGACATATACAGAGGATAGACAGGGTGAGAGGACATATTTCAATTCTAAGCCGGGCAAAACGAAGCTGCCCTATGTTTTACTTGTGAATAACGGTTCAGCCAGCGCAAGCGAGATTGTTGCCGGGGCTGTCAAGGATTACGGGGAAGGCAGGATCGTCGGAGTGACCACATACGGTAAAGGAATCATACAGGAAATCATGCCTTTAGAGAGCGGGGGGGCTGTCAAGCTGACTGTGATGCAATATTTTTCACCTGAGGGCAATGTTATTCATAAGAAAGGTGTGATACCGGACTATATTGTGGAGTATGAAGAAGAGGGCATAGTTGACGATATTCCGGATCCCGAAAAGGACGCTCAAGTCAGGAAAGCTGTTTGGCTCATTAAAAACCCAAACGCTTCAACATAGTTTTATAGCCTTCGGCACCGTACATCAGGCATCGGTTCACACGGCTTATGGTAGCGGTACTCGCCTTTGTGATTTCTTCTATTTCGCTGTAGGTCTTTTTATCTGCAAGAAGCTTTGCTACCTGAAAGCGCTGTGAAATAGCCTGTAGCTCCTTGATGGTACATAAATCCTCAAAAAAACGGTAACAGTCCTCTTCGTCCTGAAGGAGAAGGACGGCCCTGAAAAGATCATCGGTTTCCTTGTTCTTCAGCTTGGATCTATAGCTCATTATTGATAACCCCCGTTTCTATTTTACTTTAATGCGTTACAGTAAAATTATACTATGATGCTCAGTTCTTTACAACAGTAAATTCTATTAATAACCAAATTAAGGTTCCCTAAATGACAGGGAAAGTGTATGATATAGAAAAATTCCGATTATTGCATTTCGGTGACAGAGGGCCTGATGCACATATACATATGCAAAAACGATATTAAAATGAACAGCGACGACAGAGTCAGAAGGCTCCTTTTGGATTACGTGAAGGATGTAGATTTATCTTTATCAAAGGCCTCCCTCACATATCCCGATATCCGAAGAAGCACTATGGGTAAACCCGTCTTTACCGATCGGAATCTTAAAGACGTTCATTTTTCGGTTAGTCACTCCGGAAGATATTGGGGCTGCGCTTTTGAGCGTTATCCCATAGGTTTTGATCTGGAGGACCGAAAAGGCCGAAAAAGATCCTTCTTGCGGCATGAAAGGATCGCACAGCGGTTTTTTTCCAGGAAGGAGTATGATTTTGTATGTGAAAAGGGCAAGGAAGCGTTTTTCAGCCTCTGGGTGCGCAAGGAGGCCTATGCAAAATACACAGGGAAAGGTATATTTTCAAGCCTGTCCTTTTGCATGATGGGTGAAAACGGCATAAATAATCGTTTTAAAGATCAGGATAATCATTTTGTTTTTTGTGAAGAGATAATGCTGATTTCAGATGTAAAAGCATCCTATTGCTCCGGTCAAAAGCCGAAAATGATTATTTTCAAATATTCAGATCGGGAAAAAGGAGAAGAAATTGGGGCAGTTTGACGATAAAGCCACGGTTGGCGAACCTGAAAAAGCCTGGAAGGTGTATGGCAGCGCGGTATTATTTTCGATGATCGTTGGGTTTTCCTTTCTGGGCGTAAAAACCTCTGTTTTTGTAGCGACACCTCTTGAAACCTTGACTTTTAGATTCAATTTTGCATTCATTGCAGCCTTGATACCTGTGATATCAGGCAGGGTTAGGATAGAAATCAGGGGAAGACCTAAAAAGAATTTGTTTTTAACCGCAGGCTTTTATGTCGCTTTCATGGTGCTTCAGGTCATAGGACTATTATTTTCGTCCTCTATCGAAAGCGGAATCATTTTTGCGATTATCCCCATCCTTGCTAAAATCATTGCCCGCTACTACCTGGGGGAAAAAGGAACGCTTTGGCAAAACGTATTTGTAACCTTGTCAGTATCGGGTGTCGTCGTGATGTTCCTGTACAGCTCAAACGGATATGAAGGAGTAAGCCTTCCCGGCATGCTTTTGTTATTTATCGCCAGCCTTTTAATGGCTATAAGCAATGTCTTTATGCGATATGTCCGGGGCGTGTACAGCCCTTATTCTATAGCATTTGCCATCTGCGGGGGAGGATGTGTTCTTTTCAACGGGGCTACCCTTGTTTGCGGTATAGTAAATAATAGCCTGGCAGATTATTTCACTCCTCTTGCACATGGAAATTTCATCGCAGCCACCGCTTTTTTAGGCATTCCTTCAACCCTGCTTTCTTCTTTGATAATGGCTTATATGCTGGCCAACATGGAGGCGGCTAAGGCTACGGTGTTCGGAAATCTGGCCACGGCCATTTCCATCATGGTGGGCATATTGATACTATCAGAACCCTTCTATCTATACCATATTATATGTACCTCCCTGATAGTTGCAGGCGTGATAGGTACTGCCGTATCGGGGGGGCAAAAAAATGGCGAAGCCAGGGCTTTAAAGGATTTGGAACATGAAAAGTAACAAAGACCCAAAACATGCTGCATTGAGATATTTAAGCTACCGGGATCGGACAGGATTTGAAGTTGTAAAACATCTGAGGGAAAAAGGCTTCGGGGAGGATGAAATTTCGGATGTTTTAAAATATCTTGCTGAAAACCGCTTTATAGACGATGAGGAATACTGCCGGCGCTTCACAGACAGCTTTGTTAAAAAGGGAAGGGGTCCTCTGAGGATAAAGCACGAGCTTGAGAAAAAAGGTGTTTCATTCGAAATGATTCAGGCGACGCTTTTTGAACGCTTCGGCGAGGGGCGGGAGTTTGATCTGGCCCTCGAAACGGCA
>CAZHBR010000122.1:0-1042 GCA_964530755.1 uncultured Oscillospiraceae bacterium
TCTCTCGTTTAGCATTGCCTGCGACAGCACCGTTCCCGGTGTTATTATTCGAACGACCTCCCTTTTCACTATTCCCTTTGAGGCGGAAGGGTCCTCCATCTGTTCACATATGGCTACTTTATACCCCTTATCTATGAGCTTTGCTATATACGTGTCGGCTGCATGGTAAGGCACACCGCACATCGGGGCTTTTTCACCGGGACCGCAGCTTTTTGATGTCAAGGTTATTTCCATGGCTTTTGAACCTCTGATTGCATCATCAAAAAACATCTCGTAAAAATCGCCTAGCCGAAAGAAAAGAATATGCTCCTCATATTGTCTTTTAATATTCATATATTGCTGCATCATAGGTGTTAATGTCATATCAGTCATTCCTTAGTTCCTTGTGGGCTTCGGCAATGATGTTATCAATCTGTAGGGGTGCAGGTTCCCGACGTTTCTGCTTTGTGAGCATCAGAAGGAATTCAATATTGCCTTTTGGGCCCGTAATTGGGGACCAGGTTAAAGCTTTTGGAAATAGATCGCATTCAGCGGCATAGCCTGTTACATTCGTTATAACTTCTTTATGGATATGAGCTTCCCTCACTACACCGTTTTTACCCACCTGTTTTCTTCCGGCTTCAAATTGAGGTTTAATCAGGCATATCAATTCGCCGTCTTTTTTCAAAAGCTTAGCGGCAATCGGAAAGACCAGTTTTAAAGAGATGAAAGAGACGTCAATGCTTATGAAATCGGACGGCTCAGGGAATTTATCTGCATCGACATGTCGAATGTTGGTTCTTTCCATGACGATAACCCTGTCATCGTTGCGAAGAGTATAATCCAGCTGTCCGTATCCGACATCGATGGCATAAACCTTTGAAATCCCATGCTTTAACATGCAGTCGGTAAAGCCTCCCGTGGATGCCCCTATATCGATAGCCACCTTGTTTTTCAGCTTCGGCTTGAATGTTTTGAGGGCCTTTTCAAGCTTTAATCCCCCTCTTCCCACATATGGGCACAGGGCTTTGCGGATTTCCACCGCGGAGTCTGCATCTACAGG
>CAZHBR010000122.1:1052-2518 GCA_964530755.1 uncultured Oscillospiraceae bacterium
CCGTCGATATAAACAAGGCCGGCCATGATGGCGGCCTTTGCTTTTTCACGGGATAAAAAATGTCCTTGCTCAGTCAGTAGAACATCGAGGCGTACCTTCAATGAAATCACGTACCCTTTCAGCAACGGAATCAGAATCCAGTCCGTGAATCGAAAACAATTCCCCCACACTGCCGTGGGGAATGAATTGATCCGGCCATCCAAGGCACAGGGACTTCAAATTCCTCACATCGTATCTGTTAAGCATGGATAATATTCCGCTTCCAAAACCCCCTGTGACAACATTGTCTTCGAGGGTCACCAGCCGTTTCGTTTTTTTAACCGATTGAAGCACGGTATCCGTATCCAAAGGCTTAAGAAAACGGCTGTTTATGATTTCGGCCTCATATCCGTATTTACACAATATCTCGTGGACTTCTACGGCAATGTTCGACATTTTACCAAGGGCGACTATGCTCACATCTTTTCCTTCAAAGATCTTCAGGCTTCTTTTGCTTATCTGATAATTTTTAATAAGACAGGAATAATCCGATGCCTGTCCTCTGGGGTAGCGAATAGCGCAGGGGCCTTTTAATGTGAGCGCATAATCCATCATCGCTGCAAGCTCACGACCGTCCATCGGTGCCATTACCGTCATTCCCGGCATATGTGACAGATAGGAAAGATCAAATACTCCATGGTGCGTTTCACCGTCACTACCTACTACCCCCGCCCTGTCGATCATGAAAATTACAGGGAGATTCTGAAGGCATATGTCCGTTATGAGCTGGTCGTATGCCCGTTGCAGGAAAGTAGAATAAACGGCAACAAACGGTTTATATCCGTTTAAGGCCATGCCTGCAGCGAAAGTCACTGCATGTTGTTCTGCTATTCCGACATCGAATATCCTGTTTGGGAACAGCTTTTGAAACTCGTAAAGGCCTGTTCCGTCTACCATTGCGGCGCTTACAGCAACAATTTTTTGATCTCCGGCAGCAAGATTCAGTATTTTTTCGCCGAAGATTTGAGAATAGGTCTTCCCGTTCATTGTTTTGACCGCATTACCTGAAGCGGGGTCAAAGGGGGCTACCCCATGGTATTTACACGGGTTTCGTTCCGCGTTACGATAGCCTTTCCCCTTTTTTGTGACGATATGCACTAAGGAAGGCCCGTCTATAGCCTTTGCTAACGACAGCGTTTCGCAGACATCATGGATGTTATGCCCATCTGTCGGCCCAAAGTACGTAAAGCCAAGTTCTTCAAATATGGCCCCCTGCACTATTGCATATTTAAGGGAGTTGCGAAGATGATCCATCCCTGCGTAAAGATTGTCCCCCACCCTAGGTATTCCTTTTACAGTTCTTTTTAGCTGCTTTTTAAAATCCAGGTATGTCCTGGATGCCCGCAGCTTTGAAAGATGGTGCGAAAGGCTGCCGCTGTTTTTATCGATGGACATTTCGTTATCGTTAAGAATCACAATCAGCTTGG
>CAZHBR010000122.1:2528-5480 GCA_964530755.1 uncultured Oscillospiraceae bacterium
TCCAGCATTATTTAACGCCTCAAATGCAATACCTCCGGTCATGGCGCCATCTCCTATTACGCACACAACCTCAAAGCTGTCGCCTTTCAGATCCCTTGCGGCGGCAAAACCAGATCCTATTGATATAGAGGTGCTGGCATGGCCTGAATCATATTGATCATGGGGGCTTTCTTCCCGCTTAGGAAAGCCTGATAACCCCTTAAAACACCTTAAATGATCAAACTGATCAGCCCTGCCGGTCAGAATCTTATGGATGTATGATTGATGTCCGACATCAAAAATTATCTTATCGTTTGGGCTGTCAAACACTTTATGCAAGGCTATTGTCAGCTCCACAACGCCTAAATTAGATGCTATGTGGCCGCCTGTTTTAGATACCTTTTCGATCAGGAAATCTCTGATTTCATATGAAAGAAGCGATAATTCCTCGTTAGTCATTTCTTTTAGATCTTCGGGGAAATTATAGTCCAGCAGTTTTTTCATTTATCCGTCCTCATTTGACGCGGTCTGCAAGCTGTACAGCTAAAGCGGTAAAGAATTCAGCATCATCGTAGTATGTTTCCATCGCCCCTATCGCTTTATCTGTCAGTTCAAACAACCTCTTCTTGGCTTCCTGCATGCCGTAAACGGAAGGATATGTGCATTTACTGTTCTCATCATCCTTTCCTGTTTTTTTGCCCATTAAATTCTCATCGCCGCATATATCCAGCAGATCATCGGCAATCTGAAATGCCAAACCGATGCATTCGCCGTAATCGGAAAGATTGGCGAGCTTTTCACTGTCTGCATTTCCTAAATGGGCACCGGCTCTTATGGCCGAGGTCAACAGGGCAGCTGTTTTGTTCAGATGTATGTAATCAAGCAAATCCCTTGAGCAGACCCTGCCTTCAGATTCAATATCGGCTAATTGGCCCGCAACCATTCCTCGGCAGCCTGCGCCTTTTGAAATCTCATAAACAGCCCTGACTCTTTTTTTAAGCTCATCGGTATTATCGAAATAAAGGAGCATGTCCTTCATCATCACTTCAAAGGCAGCAGTGAGCAGGGCATCGCCTGTCAGTATTGCAATGCTTTCCCCGTAGGCTATGTGATTGGCCGGTTTTCCCCTGCGCATATCATCGTTGTCCATCGCAGGCAGATCATCATGAATCAAAGAATAGGTGTGGATGTACTCAAGGGAGCAGGCGTAAGGCAAAGCGTGTCTGGCATCCTTGCCGCAAAACTCTGCGGCTGCAAGAAGAAGTATCGGGCGAAGCCTTTTTCCCTCGGCGGTAAGACTGTACAACATGGAATCATAAAGAGTGATACTGTTGTTGTCGATTTCGGGTAAAAAGGCAGGTAAATGATCCTCTACCAAAGCTTTAAGTCGCAGATATTCTTTATTTTCTAGCATAGCCGTCTCCTTTTTATGCTGGTCAGTCAAATTCCCTTTCAAGTCCTGCATCTTTATCATACAGCATGACTTTTTGCTTCGCTTTCTCAAGAATGTCAATGCATAGATTGTAGTATTTCATACCCTCTTCAAACTGATCAATCGCTTCCTGCAGGGTTGTTTCACCCCTTTTTAATGCTTCAGCAGAGCGTTCAAGCCCTTCCATTGCTTTTTCAAAAGTCAGGTTCTTTTCATTCTTCATTAGACGACCTCATGATTCCTTTAACTTGGCAATTAATTTTACCATCATTGAAAATTACAGTCAAGGAATCGCCTATTTTGAAGTAGGAAACTCCTCTTGCGAATTTTCCGTCAGGATCTAAAACTGCCCCGTAGCCCCTTTTCATAATTTCATAAGGATCAGCGCTGTTCAATTCAGCCTTTATCAGTTCTGCTTTTAATTGGAGAGCCGACAGCCTTTCTTCTATCGCAGATAACAGTCCGCTGTAATTGCCCCGGGTTTTCAGTGAAAGATTTTTGATCCGATATGATAGCTGTTCACCTAATGATTTCATATTGAAGGACATGACACATAGCTCTTTGTAATTTATTAGAGTTTTCGCAGAATCAAACAGGCTGCTTCCTAGAGTTTCTATCTTCTTTTTTAGCTCGCTTGTACGGGGTGCTGCCATCTGTGCAGCTTCGGTGGGGGTAGCCGCTCTCAGATCAGCCGTATAATCTGATATGGTAAAATCCGTTTCATGCCCTACGGCCGAAATTACAGGTATCCTTGAACAAAAAATGCTTCTTGCCACTATTTCCTCATTAAAGGGCCAAAGGTCTTCTAAAGAACCGCCACCCCGTCCGATTATCATCAAATCCGCATCGGGAAATAAATTGTTCACTTCTAAAATTGCCTGGGAAATGTCGGTGGCTGCTTCGGTTCCCTGCACAAGACACGGGTAAACAATAATGTTAATTATGTCATTTCTATCCTTTATTACTTTTATAATATCGTGAACAGCAGCACCGGTTTCCGAGGTTACCAATACGATTTGCCGGGGAAACAGGGGCATAGCTTTCTTGTGTTTTTTATCGAACAGCCCTTCATTTTGCAGTTTTTCTTTAAGCTTTAGAAAAGCCGCGGTCAGATTTCCCGTCCCTTCCACGATAACGTCTCTTACGTTTAGCGAATAAATGCCGCCTGTCTGATAGACACCGATATAGCCTTGAGCTGTTATTTCCATACCGTCTGTGAGCTGATATCGCAAGGTTTCAGCCCGTTCTTTTGGCAGAAAGCATGATAATCTGCTTTTTTCGTCCTTCATTGTGAAATAGATGTGCCCGCTGCCATGAAATTTGATATTTGAAATTTCACCGATCACCGATACGCCGCCAAGCAGCGGATCGGTTTCCAGGATCCTTTTAATATAGCTATTCAGCTGGGATACTTTTATAGGATTGATTGCAATGCCCTCCTCCCTAAGATGGCTATACCCACCGCGTTGTCAGTAGAAAGTCTGGGATCTCCGAATATCATCTCTAAATCCTTCTTCGAATAATGATTTAAAATACGGGCT
>CAZHBR010000123.1:0-3399 GCA_964530755.1 uncultured Oscillospiraceae bacterium
GCAATCACCCACTTTTGAACAACCATGTTGCGAAAGGTGTCTGACACCGGTAAAAGACCAGTGACATAGTTTGCCCGTGGAAAATAGGGACATTACACTGCTGCGAAAACATAGATTCTTTTATATTATTATATTAATTTTGGGCATAAAAAACCGCCAAAGGTAATTAAACCTATGACGGTTTCTAAACGCTCAAGCAAACTTTGTAAGTTTTAACAAACTCGAGTGTAATAAGACAATTAACCTTACCTCTTGGAGAATTGCGAAGCCCTTCTTGCTTTCTTAAGACCGTATTTCTTTCTCTCTTTCATTCTTGGATCTCTTGATAGAAACCCTGCATCTTTTAAAGTGTGACGCAGTTCAGGATCCGCCACGCAAAGTGCTCTAGAAATACCATGTCTCAACGCTCCCGCCTGACCGGTAAAACCGCCGCCCTTTACTGTGGCAATCACGTCATACTTTCCCACAGCTTCCACTATCTCTAAAGGTCTTTGCACTTCCCTTTTGACTATATCCATTCCGAAATAATCATCAAGGGTTTTCTTATTTACCGTTATACTGCCTTTACCAGGGACCAATCTCACTCTGGCAACAGAACGCTTCCTTCTCCCGGTACCGTAATACTGCAATTTAGCCATTTATGATTCCCCCTCTGTTAAAACTCCCAAATCTCGGGTTTTTGGGCCTCGTGCTTATGATCTGGGCCGGTATACACCTTTAATTTAGTAAACATTTGTCTTCCAAGCTTTCCCTTTGGCATCATGCCTTTGACAGCGTGTCGAATGATTTCCTCAGGCTTTTTTGCTTGCAGCTTCTCAAATGTAATTTCCCGCAATCCACCGGGATAACCAGTGTAATGCTTGTATATCTTATTCTCCCTTTTCTTACCGGTCACTCCGACCTTCTCCGCATTAACGATAATAACGTAGTCACCGGTGTCAACGTGAGGGGTAAAAATAGGCTTTCTTTTGCCTCGTAAAATAGAAGCGGCCTCGGTACACAACCTGCCTAAAGTTTTATCCCTGGCATCTATAACATACCATTTTCTTTCCACTTCATGAGGCTTGGCAATGAATGATTTCATGTTCTTTCCCCTTATACATAACTTTCGCCCCGGCGTTTCACCCCGCCCGAGCATGTTTTGATCATTAATGTTTTCAATCCGGGGCTAATGGATTTTGCACATAATGCAGGTAAAATTATACCTGTTGGGCTCGGATTTTGTCAAGCTATTTCCCTAAAAATCTCAATTGCAGCCTATTAACAATAAATAGTATATACATTCTTTTACAAAGATGGTATGATACATGCATTATAAAATACTCGTGTACGGCATTAGCTAAAAGGAGGTTCGGAAAATGCTTCTTTCTTCCGCTGACGTAATCTATAATTTTAGCAGGGATCATGCTCCTGTGCTAAAGGTAACGACTCCCGCAGTAATTGATATCGAAACTCTTGACTGTTTTTCCAATCAACTGCGGGATCCTTCTGATACAATAGAAAAACTGGATTGGGAGCGGGTAAACCCGGCCACGGGACCCATATATGTAGAAGGAACCGAAAAGGGTGATGCATTAAAAGTTACCATCAATCGTATCGATCTTAATGAAAAGGGCACTGTGTGCTGCCTTGAAAACGAGGGGACGCTGGGCCACATGATAGAAGGAACCCACATCCGCATAGCCCCCGTTAAAGATGGGATGGTCAATTACCTTGATTTCAATATCCCCGTAAAAAAAATGGTGGGTGTTATTGGGGTGGCGCCCCAAGGAGAACCGGTAAGCACAGGCACCCCGGGTCCTCATGGGGGGAATATGGACACGCTGATGATCACAGAAGGAGCCACTGTCTATTTTCCGGTAGCCTCACCCGGAGCCTTATTCGCTCTTGGAGACTGTCATGCGGTAATGGGGAACGGTGAAATCGGTGTTTCGGCACTGGAATGCCCAGCCACAGTAAATCTTACCTTAGATATAGTAAAAGGGAAAGCTCCGCAGTACCCCATGATCGAAAATGAAGAATCTTTTGCAATAGTTGTGTCAAAGCCTACAACCGATGAAGCCATATCTTTAGCCACCGAACTGATGTGTCTTTTTTTAGAGCCGCGCATGCCGTCTTATACCCGTCCAGAAATAATTATGCTTATGAGCCTGGTAGGAGATGTTGAAATCAGTCAGGTAGTTGACCCAAATAAGACGGTTCGCTTCGTTTTCCCAAAGAGATACGCCCCCGGCGTTTCTTTTTAAATCATAGATTCATTTGTTCTGGTTTACTCTGAACAAAAAAGATGTTCAGAAAAAAGGAGGTAGGCTATGTCAGAACACAAAACCTTAGAAAGCCTGGGCTATAAACAGGAATTGAAGCGTACTCTTACCACAGCTGATCTGGTGGTTTACGGACTGATTTTTATGGTGCCCATCGCGCCCTTCGGCATCTATGGAACTGTAATGTCCATATCTGAAGGTATGGTCGTACTCGCTTATATGATCGGCATGATAGGCATGATTTTCACCGCTTTCAGCTATTGGAGGATGTCTGAAGAATTTCCCGTTTCAGGTTCGGTATACGGCTATGCTACACACGGCATAGGCAAGGGAGTCGGATTTGTATCCGGCTGGGCCATTCTCTTAGATTACATACTTGTCCCCGCATTGCTCTATGTTGTTGCAGCTGTTGCTCTGCAATCCGTGGTCCCGGGGGTTCCCTTCTGGTTCTGGGTAGTATTTTTTGTCGCATTTAATACTGTAGTAAACATAATCGGAATTAAATTTACATCGCGCATGAATTGGATAATGCTCGTTTATGAAATCATTGTATTTATTATTTTTTGTATCGCTGCAATTAATTACATTGTTAACAATCCCGATGTCAGCTTTACTCTTAAACCGATTTTTAATCCGGACAGCTTCAGCATCTCACTTGTGCTCAGCGCCGTTTCGGTCTGCGTGCTGTCGTTCTTAGGCTTTGACGGAATCTCAACGCTTGCGGAGGAATCCAAAGGGGGAAACGATTCCATCGGCAAGGCCAGCATATGGGCCCTGGTTCTAGTTGGAGGATTTTTCTTTGTCCAAACCTATCTTGCTGCCTGTGTGCTTCCCTGGGAAGGCCTGTCAACATTCACCGATATCGACAGTGCATTTTATGAAGTGGCCCAGATTGCCGGAGGGGCAAAAGTCATGTGGATATGCGCCATAGCCACAGGTCTTGCCTGGGGTATAGCCGACTGTCTTGTGGCCCAGGCTGCAATTTCACGAATCATATTCGCCATGGCAAGGGACGGCTTTCTTCCAAAGCCCCTTGCAAAGATTCATCACAGATTTAAAACCCCCTACGTTGCAACGATATTGATAGCAATAATCTCTTTAATAATTACATTAGGCTTCACTCAAGGCATACAGG
>CAZHBR010000123.1:3409-5357 GCA_964530755.1 uncultured Oscillospiraceae bacterium
GTGCTTTATCTGCATTTATAATATTGAATTTCACAGTCATTTATTATTTTGTTTACAAAAAGAAGTCGAAGAAATATTTCAAGCATCTGGTCCTGCCGGTGATAGGGCTGCTCGTAATAGGAATAGTATGGTTCAGTCTTTCCGGACAGGCTATGAAACTGGGTCTTGTATGGGTAGTCATCGGCATCATAGTCTATAATTTCATAACTAAGATAAGAAAAAAAGATATTAAACTGGAAGTATGATAACACTTTTGGCCCGCCTGAACAGACGGGCCTTTTTCATATCATTCATTTCTCAAGCTCTCCAAAGCTGAAAGCCGCATCGCTCTCCTTGCAGGTGAATATCCCGATAGTATTCCGATAGCCCCGGCAAACGCCAAAGCACCAACAGCAACCCACCAGGGTATTATCGAAATAGTAGAACCTCCCCCGCCGATAGATCCAAGCAGATTACCAAGCAAACCGGAGAAAACAGTATTCATTAAAAAGGAAATAGCAAAGCTCAGAACCACCCCCGCAAGGCCTCCCAAAAAACCTATCATACCGGCCTCGATCAAAAACATCTTTCTGATATCGGCCAGATTTGCACCTATTACCTTCATTACACCGATCTCTCTTGTCCTTTCGTAGATCGACATTATCATCGTGTTAGTAATTCCTAATGCAGCTACAAATAATGAAATTGCACCGATGCCCCCGAGTATACCTTGTATCATGCGTGCCTGATCCTGCATAGCTTTAAGCCAATCATTGAGGCTGCTTGTCTGAAATCCCATCTCGCGGATCCTGTCGCTTACCTTTTGTACATGATCGATATTGCCTACGTAAATCATCGCCTGATTATAGCCGTTTTCTGTAGAGATTTCCTTTCTTGCCCTTCTGTTTTCATCCTGTATCTTTTTTAATGTATCAAAATCCATATACACGTAATAGGAGGAATCATCGTTGGGATTGGCCAAAACGCCTACTCCCTTGGCCCTGTATTGCTTGTAATTTATTCTTTCCCCGGAATCTCCGCCGAATCTGTTTTGACCGTATTCATAATCAGCTGTCATGATTATTTTATCGGTGATAACATCCACCTGAGGTTCTCCAGACCAACCGCTATACATAGTTTTTTTAGGGTTGTAGAACCAAATGGGAACCTGATTGCCAAATACAAGGGCTTCCTTGTCGCCTTGCTGAAGCAGGCGACCTTCCAAGAGTCCATAGTTAAATTTCTGCATAACCTCAGGCCTTATTCCGACTATCCCGACCTGTGCGATGTATTTATCGATTCCCAAAGTCATATATTCATCTATTCTTGGTGAGACTGCATCCACACCCTTTATTTTTTCAAACGATGCAATGGCCTTATCGTCCAGGACAGACGCTTTCCCCCCGCCTCCCATTTCCATATAGGGGCCGAAGCTTCCCGCACCGCTATAAACATTGATAAGGTGAAGATTACCATAGCTTTCAATCTGCTTTTGAAAACTCACAGAAAGTCCAAAGCCTATTGACAACATTACAACAATGGCACTGGTTCCGACCACAACTCCGATGATCGCCAAAATGGTCCTGGTCTTCCTTCTTAGAAGATTTCTTATACAGATCGAAAGAACATCGCGACTATTCATCGATGGACATCTCCTTAAGAATCCTCTTCTTCCTGCGTCTGCGAATCAAAAAGATCAAAGCTGCAGCCAGAACTATAAGCCCTGCTACTATGGGAATCCATGGGGTTTTTCCGCCTGCCTCCTCCATAGGCGGATAAAAATCATCGGGCATTTCCGGCATATCCATGATATCAAAGGTGAACTCCTTCAGGTAGGATTGCTCATTACCTGAGGCATCCTCATAGGTAAAGACTACCCTGCCATTCATCGGTCCCACAGCCCTCGGCATAAAGGAAAAACTATAATAATCATTTCTGCCGGGCTCCATATTTCCAACGTAGTAGGTGC
>CAZHBR010000124.1:0-5226 GCA_964530755.1 uncultured Oscillospiraceae bacterium
CCTGAACCTGGACAATAAAAGAATGAAGTCCGAAAGAATCAATCCTTTCGGACTTTTACCGTATAACCCTATTGATAAATGGCCGCGCTATAGGGTAGAATCATAATGGCATCGAACATGAAAAAGAGGAACCAAAATTGATAATAGAAGAAAACGCCGGAGATTTTGCCATAATAAACGGGGAAATAACCAGTTCATCCAAACTCTATGAAGTACAAATTAACAAAGGAGAATACAAGGATAACAGCAAAATGGTCTATGGGGTAATCCGTCTCATCGACGGCATACCCTTATTTTATGAGGATCACTATAAGAGAATGCAATTATCCTGCAAAGCTGCATTTGCCGGCATTACAATGGCAAATCTGATAAGTGAATCCGAATTCATGCGCCTGATTTTAAAACTTGCAAAGGCTAACGGAAAACAAAATTGCAACGTAAAGCTGGTCGTTTTTTCCAATGAAGACAAATGCGGCATCATCGCCTATATAAGCAAGAGCTTCTACCCTTCCGCACAGATGGCGGATACAGGTGTGCGAACCGGTATCTTCCGCATGGAGAGGGAAAACCCGAACATCAAGGTTATCGATTGGGACTATAAAGACAGGATAACGCGAATTAAGGCGTTAAAAAGAATCTTTGAGGTGTTGCTGGCCGATAGGAATGGAAACTTGATAGAGGGCAGCGCTTCAAACCTTTTTTTTGTGAAATCAGGTAAAGTCTATACAGCCCCGGGCAAAAAGGTTCTTAAAGGGATCACCCGCAAATACGTGATAGAGGCTTGCAAATCTTCAGGAGTTCCTCTGTTTGAGAAATACACGACAGTAGATGAATTAAACGAGGTAGAAGGGATATTTCTTTCTGGAACATCTATTAAGGTGCTCCCTGTATCTTCAATAGGAAAAAGAAGCTGCCAATCCTCTGCCCACCCTGTGATAATTGAAATAAGAAATACCTTCGACCGGATTCTATCGGAATACATTAAAGGCCGCAGATGAGACTCATTCATTTATCGCACCGCCTGATATTGCCCAAAGATATAAGCTTGCCACAGTCCCGTAAGGGGAGTAACGCCTTGCATATTCAGCGAATAATTTTTTACTGATTTCCTCGTGCCCGTAAAGCATCTTCATTCCCCGTATTATAGCTAAATCGCCGTAACTTACGATATCGGGACGCTGCATAGAGAAAATCATAATCATTTCTGCCGTCCAGGGGCCTATACCTTTTAAGGAGCAGAGCCTTTTCATCACATCTTCATCAGACATTCCGACAAGCCCGCTTATGTCAAATTCCTCTTTATGAACCTTTTTTGCAAATTCTTTAATATGGTCCGCCTTCCTGAACGTTATGCCGCACTTTTGCAGTTCCTCCCTTTCGCATAAGCAAATGCTTTTAGGATTCACACTTCCGACAAGATTCAGCAAACGATTCCAAACGGTCACAAGCGCCCGGCTAGATATTTGCTGCGCCACAATATGATGAACAACGGATGAAAACAGATCGTCATCAACTTCTCTTTGGATAAAACCTATCCGATCTATAGCTTCACCTAAAAGCTTATCGCGCTTTTTTAGATGCTCTATCTCCTTTTGTCCATATTTGAAAAACAACGTTCGGTCTCCTTGCCTGCTTCTTTAATCTATGCTATCATCTGTTTTAAATACAATCAGGGAGGTGAAAATATGCCAACTTATGATCTTAAATGTACAAATTGCGGCCACGAATTCACGGTGTTTTGCAGCATCAGTGACAAGAACAAGCAAAAATGTCCTGAATGCGGCTGCCTGACGCTTGAAACATTATTTAAATCTGTGAACCCCTACAGCAACAGCGGTTCCCCGTCTTCACCGGCCGGCGGCACCGGATTTGGCTGAGGGTGCAATTGATGGCCGTGCGCCATCATCTGTAATTTATAAAAAAACCTCCAACCCTTTCCAGGCGCCTGCTAATTTCTCTAATACTGCTATCTCATTCCTTTTGAGATCCGGCCCACATTTTCATATCTTCATGGTCAGGATGATCTATATCCGATATGATATCAAGGTATTCCTCATAACCGCTAATACCCCCGACATCCTCAGGGGCCTAGTGCCGACTTTGCCAGGCAAAACAGCTTTTACGTCATGCGACTTAGTGATCTGCTCTAATTTTACCGTATGCTCCCACCATCATCCATTATGATCCACATTTCTGCCTTCTCATCTGCTATAACTGCAAAATCATGCAGGTGATAATCCTGCCAATCAAATACAGCTTGAATATTATTATGAAGGTTATTCAATTTATCCAACAAGGCCCTTGTACATTGAACCAACACGTCGTCACCCTTTAGTTATGTTATAATTTGACTGGGGCAGTCTGCTAGATTGCCCCATATTTATGCCTGGCATATTCCAGAAACTGCATGTCCCGTTTCAATTGATATGTTAGGCTGATTTTTTCATTATCATCTGATAATGAATCAAAGAACCTTAAACGCGCATCAAAGCAATTCAATATGAAAACGCTCAAATAATCAAGTCTGTATTCATTTTTGAATTCCAATTCGAACAATTTGCAAGCCTGTGATAAAAACCAATCATATTCCCCTTGCATATATCGATCAAGATAAGCTGGATTACCCTTATCAGCGAAACTCTTTATCAAATAAAAAAGATCGAAAAAGAAAATATGCATGTCTGACAATTCCCAGTCGATATAATAAATTTCACCGCATGAGCCTATGAGAATGTTTTTTGAATGAAGATCCCCATGAAGTTCAATGCAGGGAAATTCCTTTTTTAATAATTCAGCAGGTACATATTTTTCTATAAATTTAGATCTTACGGCATGACCAAAGCTGTCACAGCGGGGTCGCAGAGCCGCATCCATGCAGTATGCGCCCTTTTCTTTACAGACCTTAAAATATGCCAAATATTTACAAAGCACATCATCCATTACCTCATCGAAATCATTTTCATCCCAAATATCACCCTTGCTGTCAATCAATCTAGTTACTATGTTCAACCTTTCACTGTCGGAGCTTATTAATTCTGGCATAGGGAAATAGTCACAAAACCTGCGGTAATTACGGAGCTTACGATAATAATCCTCTATATCGAAGAAAAATTCAACGATACTGTTATTGTCGAAGTTAAAAATCTTGAAACCGTTATCATTTGAATTAAGTACATAGATAACACCCGTATATTCCTTACTTTTGGTCTCGAAAAAATCTATGCTAAATGATCTTGCATATATCGTTTTAAATATAATTGAAATAGCGGCATTCAATAATTTTAACTTTGCAGAACTTATTTCCTCGTTATCATCGAGCATTTCTTTAATTTTTTTATTATCACCATTTTTTAAGTAGATATATTTCATATTGCTGCTCCAGGTGTATCTGCCGGGAACCATATAATCAGAGTGTTCCACAAACAGATCGATGTGTTTTCTTTTTCCTTTGTAATAAGCCAGCACTCTTTTTATGTAATAATTAATTGTTTTCCTACCCATATTTTCTATTCCCGACTGCATCGTTTCTTACATTTTTTCCAGCCTGTCCGCCGTCTCTTTCAGAATCTCTCCTGCTTTCCCTTTTATCGTCAAATCAAACCTGTCATCGAACTCTGTGGCCTCCATATTTATAAGAACTTTTCTTTCCTTTGCCACAAAAGGAAGGCTGTTGACAGGACTGACATTGAGGCTTGTCCCTATAACTAACAGCAAATTTGATTTTCCTATTTCATTATATGCGCTCTCCCACGCTTCTGCCGGCAGGCTTTCACCAAAAAGAACGACACCGGGTCTTAGGACGCTTCCACAGGCCCGGCAGGAACCGTTATTTATAAAGCTTTCCTTTTCATCTTCCTCGCCGCAGGAAAAGCATCTTATCCTATTAATCGAGCCGTGCAGCTCATAGACTTTTTTGCTTCCTGCCTCGCTGTGAAATCCGTCAATATTTTGTGTGGCTATAGCCTTCACAAACCCTTTTTTCTCCCAGCCTGCCAGAATTTTGTGGCCCATATTTGGATGACAGCTTGCCAAAGCATTAAACCTGTGTTTATAAAATTCCCTGAAAAGCTCATAATTATTTACAAGCGCGTCTATTGATGCAACCTCCGCAGGATTGATCTTTCTCCACCATCCGTCCTTAGATCTGAAATCAGGTACTCCGCTTTCTGTAGACATTCCCGCGCCTGTCAAAACGACCGTATATTTTGATTGACTGATCATCGACGCCAGTTTATCAACTGCCGCTTTATCGATTGATAACATTTTTTACCTCCTTTACACAAACTCAGCTTTGGAGCTCCCCGCCGCTGCTTACAAGATGCTCTACCAATTGCCGGGCAATACGGGGGGATCTACCTCCGCGAATAAGAGCATACCTCTCCGCGTAGATGTACAAATCTCCCTTCTCTATTTTAAGCCCAAAATCCTTAATCAAGGCATCAATTATCTCTAAATACTGCTCCCTGTCAGGTCTTTCAAAGCACACCGTCATACCAAACCGTTCAGACAGCGAAGAGAGTTCCTGTATCGTATCGTTTACATGAATATCGTCTCCTTCTCTGTCTGTAAATGTCTCTTTTATCAAATGTCTGCGGTTGCTTGTGGCATAAATTGCAGTGTTTCTCGGCTTTGCTGCAACAGATCCTTCCAGGACCGCTTTTAACGCCCCGAATTCATCGCTGTTTTTTGTAAAGGACAAATCATCGATGTAAAGGATGAATTTAAGGCAATTATCGTATATTTCATCCATTACCGCAGGAATATCATGCAGTTGATCTTTTCTGATCTCTATCAGCCGCAATCCTTTACTTTTGTATTCGTTTGCCACAGCTTTTACTGTTGATGATTTACCGGTCCCCGCATCGCCGTACAAAAGAACGTTGGCCGCCGGAAATCCGTTTAACAAGGAAAGGGTGTTGTCTTTAAATCTTGCAGGCCTATTTTATCGGGATAACGAACGGGTTGAATTTCCTTATTTTTCACGGTGAACACATGATGTTTTGAATATATTCCCCATCCGAGATTCTCCAAATTTCTAATTCTTTCTTTATATTCTTTTATAAAATCGATATCTTCGGTCCCGTAAGGGGGGAGAAACCCGTTGAATTTAAAATTGGCTTTTATGTCATCCGATGTGATTCGGGATATCTCCTGTAAAATTTTAAGCTCATTTGCCAGACAGTCTTCCATGTGGGGGTTTTTCGGTTTTCCCTGTCCGCACCCGAC
>CAZHBR010000125.1:0-5221 GCA_964530755.1 uncultured Oscillospiraceae bacterium
TGAAGGACCCCTGTTCCTGTGTTACAGCTTTGGGGATGTGTGATCGACAGGTTTGCACTTAACCAGTTTTCCATGGCCTTTTTTGCCCAGGAATTTTCCGTCTTTGTATACTAAAGAGCCTCTGCTGTAAGTGGCAACGGGATATCCTTGGAGTCTAACCCCTTCCCAGATCGTATGGTCGCAGTCCGAATGCATATTGTCAACGCTTATTGTAAATTGCTTTTTAGGATCGTAAAGCACTATATCCGCATCGGCACCTGGAATCAGCATTCCTTTTTGAGGGGCGCAGCCAAAGAGCATGGCGGGATTTGTACAGCACAGTTCAACCGCTTTATTAAAGGATATTCTCCCTTTGTTAGCCTCCGAAAGCATGTAAGGATACATGTTTTCAATGCCGGCACAACCGTTGGGAATTTTAGTGAAATCGCTTTTGCCCCAACCTTTTTCGTGGGACTGGAAGGGGCAATGATCTGTCGCTATGGTCGTAATATCACCTCTATTTATGCCTTTCCAAAGCGCATCTTGACTTTCTTTGCCTTTAATAGGCGGTGAACACACAAAATTTCTTCCGTCCTCCCTTTTATAGACATCGTTTGTAAAGTGCAGGTATTGAGGACATGTTTCTGCAAATATGGGATAGCCTTCATCTCTAGCCTTCGTCACTACATCCATACCCTGTGCATTGGCAAGATGCACTATGTAAAGGGGAGCTTTCAGGCTTTTTGCCCACTGAACAGCCCTAAAATCCGCTTCCCCTTCGACAAATTCCGGTCTGCTTGCATAATGATACCAGGCTGATGTCTTTCCCTGCGATAGGAATTCGGAGGTGAGGGTGCCGATTATTTCCCTGTTTTCCGCGTGGACTCCTATAAGGGCCCCAATCTCCCTGGCTTTTCTCAGAACCTGATAGAATAGTCCATCTGTTACACCGAAATCGTAGACCATAAAAACTTTAAAGCTGGAGACGCCCCATTTTACTGAATCCGCCATACTATCGATCAAACCTTCCGACAGATCCTTTATTCCAGTGTGGAAAGCGTAATCTACCACCGCATTTGGGGAGCACAGCGCATCCCTTCGTTTGGCAGAATCTACAAGATTTTCGCCGAAATCCTGCAAGGCGAAATCGAATACGGTGGTGGTGCCGCCGCAGGCGGCAGCGCGGGTTCCCGACTCGTATCCATCGGCGGAGATTGTTCCTCCAAAGGGCATTTCTAAATGAGTATGCCCATCAATTGCTCCGGGCAGCACCATGAGATCCTTTGCATCCACAAGGGAGGCATTTGGATATAATTCGGGGCTGATATCCTTTCCGACTGTCTTAATCTTTCCGCTTTGTACGGCGATATCAGCTTTATAGCTTATGTCGGCCGTAACTATTGTTCCGTTTTTAATTAACAGATCCATTTGCATTTTCCCTCCCACCTTGTTGGTATTTCTTTGAATGTGGGCGGGAGCTCTCGACAGCCGAAAGCACCCGCATGCCAAGTTGGATTATTTTATCTTTTGGTCATTGCCAGGCATTCCTCTTCTGAAATAAAGGAGGCGTGGGGTCTTCTCATAAGCAGGTAGTAGACGCCGAAGCCTATGCCAAAGCCGAATAAGTAGCCGTTGGCAGCCACCCAGGATAGGCTGCTGACACCGAAATTGCCTAGGGTAGGCAGTATAAAGCCCGCCGCCCAGGAGATAACTGCCTTCCAGTTCCATCCTCCCGTGTACCAGTACCTGCCTCCATTCCCCTGAAACAGGGCCATTACGTCGATATTTCTTTTTTTAACTGCATAGTAGTCTGCTATAAAGATGGCTGCAATGGGTGCGAGTATTCCTCCATACGTATCCAGCCAACCGAAAATGTATTCACCTGCACCTCCAAATATCCACCAGGGTCTGTAGAGTATTGAAAGTATACAGGTTAAAAGCACTCCTGTTTTGTAAGAAATTCTTTTAGGAGAGACATTAGAAAACCCGTTTGCAGGTGCCACCACGTTGGCCGCAATATTAGTCGTCAATGTCGCAAGAACCACAAAGAGGGCTACCACGAAGGAAAGCGTTTTGCTGTTTAATAAAGGTAAAACGTCAGTGGGGTCGAACATGGCTGTTCCAAATACCAGCTTAGTCGATTGTGCAAAATAGGCACCGATGAAAGCACAGACGGCCATCATAAGTGGCATACCGTACAGTTGGCCCCTGAATTGTGCTTTTTGAGATTTGGCGTACCTAGAGAAATCCGGGATATTCAAAGCCATTGTAGCCCAGAAAGCTATGTTGGCTGTCAGGCCGGCTAAAAAGACATAACAAAAGCCTCCTTTTGACGTCACAAGCGCAATGTCCGTTCCTGCATGAATAGTTTCGGCAATAGTAAAGCCATTGCCGCTGTGAAGCAAATAAGCCCAAACGAGCAGGCCTAGGGTCAAGGCCACCAGGATAGGGGCACCGATTGATTCCAGAAATTTGATCGCTTCAGAGCCGTGGATGGTTATAAAATAGACTATGATAAGAAAAAGTCCGAAGCCGATGAATTTTGCCGCCGGTGAAGTTTGAAAACCGGGAGCCAGCACTGCGATCATGGTGACTATGGCTGCACCGCCTATCCAGGATTGGATAGCGCACCACCCGCAGGCGGTAAGAGCCCTGGATAACGAAGGAATATGGGCTCCGATGCTGCCAAATGTCATTCTGGAAAATACAGGAAAAGGGATACCGTATTTTGTGCCGGCATGGGAATTTAGCTGAATGGGTATAAGGATTATGATGTTGCCCAGTGCAACGTTGCATACAGCTAACCATGGAGACAGTCCCAAAGCCACTAAAGAGGACGCCATAGTGAACGACGGAATACAGATAGATAGGCCGACCCAAAGGGATGCGATGTGATATGTAGTCCAGGTTCGTTGTGACACGGATGTCGGAGCCAGGTCTTCGTTGTAGTATTTGGAATCGATTAATTCAGCTCGGGCAGCATCAGTTAATTCATATAAACCACCTGTCTCCTTTTGTGTGTACTGTGACATTTTACACCTCCATCTGATAAGAAATAATGGATAAAAAATACAATATACTAAATAGTATCTGCATATAAAAATAGTTATGTTCAAAACATTCCGAATATTTTCAAAATATAAAAGCTATTGCTGTCCGAAAAGGAATGTAACCGGTTTAAATACTGCAGATAATTTCTTTAGCAGTTTAGTTCCAAACCCGTATAATAAGGATATTCAAGCGCGTTAGGAATTAGAAATTGAAGATATAAAAAGAATTATGTGTTTTTGATCTGATTGTTCCATATTTGCTCAAGCGCTTTAATTTCACTTGTTCTTTTTTCTTTTTTTAACATGCGTTTGATCTTAATATCGTCAGTAAAAGCGTAAAGAACCGGTATCAATATAAGGGTGATAAAGGTGGAACCTATCAGGCCTCCTATGATGGAAACACCTAAAGGAGAAAGCATTTCCCCCCCGTCGCCAAAGCCTAAAGATAAGGGGATCATGCCTACGCAGGTCGTTACGGTGGTCATCAGGATAGGCCGCAGGCGGTATTTCCCCGCCATGATAATAGCCTCGTCCCTTTCCGTCCGATCCTTGTTTTGCCTGATAAATTCAATTAAAAGTATTGAATTGTTTACAACAATGCCCACTAGCATAATAAGGCCTAAAAAGGAGGTGACCGATAAAGTTTTACCTGTAAAGAACAAGGCTAGAAAAGCCCCTGACATGGCAAAGGGTATTGCAATCATAACGATTAAAGGCTGTGTCAAGGATTCGAATTGAGATGCTAAGACCATGTATACAAGCAAAATAGCAACAAGGAGTGCAAGGAAAAGATCGCCGAAAGCGTCTTTCATCTGTTCATACATTCCGCCGTCGTCATAGGTGTAGCCTGCGGGGAAGGGATAATTGTCGGCCAGTGAGAATATTTTCTTTGATACCCCTGCGAGGTCGTTTCCTTCTATTTTTATGCTTACATCTATAAATCGCTCTTGATCCATTCTGTCTATTTTTGAAGGGGAGTTGCCAAAATCCAATGTGGATATCTCACCGGCGGGTACAGCACCTCCTCCCGGAAGAGCTATGAGTATTTGCTGCATATTTTCGATGGTTTTGCCGTACACATCGGAAAGGGACAGATTAACCTCTATTTCTTTCCCGTCGATTTTCAGACGTGTTGCAGCTGTTCCGGATAATGCGCTTTCCAGGCTGTTTGCAAGCTGATAAGCTGTGATGCCGTAAAATGCGGCGGAAGTTCTGTCTATCGTCACGCGGGCCTCAGGGTTTCCCTCCGTTATGCTGGTGCCGGTTCGCGATACTCCGGGTATGGTAAGAAGGTTCTCTGCCATATCCTCGCCTAATTGACGAAGAACTGTTAAATCGGGGCCTTTTATGGAAATGTTTACATCGGAGCCCCCCATGAGATCAGTGACCGAGGTGGATTCCACTATAGAAATTTTTGCTCCGGTAATATCGCTGAATTCCTCCTCAACATCCTCGATAATTTCCCATATGCTGCGCTTTCTATCCTGCTTTGGTACTAAAGTTACGCTCAGGGATGATGAATCACCGCCTATGAATGACGTTGTCATCCCGATATCCGCTGTGCAGTGTTTTAATTCCGGCAAAGAAAGGATATAAGTCTCTATATCGTTCATGATCGCTGATTTTTCTTCAAGTGATGTGCCGTAAGGAGTGGCTGCGTTGATCATGAACATAGCCTCATCTGATGCGGGCATGAATTCCATGCCTACGACAGCGATTAGTGCAAAGGACAATATGAAAATGATCAGGCAAAACAACACTACCCTTTTTCTCCGCTTTAATGACCATGTTATAATTCTTTCATAGGCTGCGGTTAGCCATGTTATGAATCTGGTGAAATAAGGGATTAAGCGATAGGTATAATGCCGTCGGCCTATTCTTATATAGTTCATCGATGCCCCCCTGTTTAACAGTCTTGAAGAAAGCATGGGGACGACCGAGAGCGCTACAAACAGTGAGGCTGAAAGGGCTATAATAAATGTCCAGCAAAAGTCGTCAAACAGCATCGATGCAATTCCGCTGCTCATGGCGATAGGGAGATAGACTACTATGCTCGTCAGAGTCGATGCGGTTATGGCGAGGGCAATCTGTTTGCTGCCCAGCAAGGCTGCGTCGAAGGCAGAGCGGCTTTTATCTTCCTGGCTTACTCTGAATATGTTCTCCAACGAAACTATGGAGTTATCCACCAGCAT
>CAZHBR010000126.1:0-5142 GCA_964530755.1 uncultured Oscillospiraceae bacterium
AGGAACGTTTCTTGAATATTTTAACATGGAAAACCCAGAACAACTTGACACTGTCGTAAAAAAGCTGCATATTGATTTTATTTGGAATAAGCTGTATAATTATGACGTTGCATTGAAATCCCTGGCGGTGGTTTTTGATCCATTGCTGTCTGCTGTTGCTTAATTCCTGCTTAGGGAGAAGGGACGGATACATTGAAAATACTTGTAGCCGGTGCCTCTAAATCAGATCTGTCGATTATAAAGGATGCTTTGGATAAATGTGATGTACTTTCGGCACGTGACAGCTTTGATGCTCTGCGTCAAATCGATGCGCAGGGAAATATTCCCCTTATCATTGTAGATTTGGATATGCCCGGCATGGGTGCAGTTCGACTGCTTGAGGCGTTGAATGTCGATAGCCGCAAAGCGGTTCGGGTTATTGCTCTAGCATCTTTAAAAGATAAAAAAGGTGCGTTGAAGTCGGGCGCGGCGGACTGCATTGAAAAGCCCATCAGCGTCGAATCTGTTAAAATAAGAGTGGGATTAAATTTGGATCTCATCGTAAAACAGGCATACATACAGAAGATACAGGAGAACAGCCTGCTGTATAATGCCATTTTCCATCAATCCCCCATCGGAATATGCATTTCATACAGCGACTCACCTTTTGAGGCTTTTAAGCAAGGATCCGTCAGAATTAATCCTGCATACGAGGAAATCACCGGAAGAAACACAAAAGACCTTGAATCGCTTGGTTGGGCCGGGATAACCCATCCTGAAGACTTAAGCGGGGAGATAGAAAACTATAAAAAGCTTTTATCGGGGGAAGCCAAAAGCTATTCAATGGAGAAGCGATTTATAAGGCCCGACGGCACAATCGTATGGGCCCACGTCATAGTTGCCCCCCTCACTGTTTTGAATCAGTATAGATATAACCACATTTGCCTCGTTTCCGACATTTCACAAAGAAAGGCCATAGAGAAGGCTTTGGTTGAAAGTGAGCGCAGCAAATCGGTACTGCTTACCCATCTGCCGGGAATGGCCTACAGATGCGATTATGATCCGAAATGGACGATGCAGATCGTTTCCGACGGCTGCTATGAATTGACAGGCTATGCACCGGAGAGCCTTTTGCACAACAAAGACCTCTCATTTAACGATCTCATCTTGCCCGGGTATCGCCGGGAAATCTGGGATGAATGGAAAAGGACCCTCGGTGAAAGTCTGCCCTTTAATTACGAATATGAGATAGTTACGGCTTCAGGTTTGACGAAGTGGGTCCTTGAGATGGGCGAAGGTATATATAATGAAAAAGGAGAGGTCGAAGCCTTAGAGGGAATCATTATCGATATTTCAAATCGTAAAAAAATGGAGGAGGATCTTAAATTCCACGGCGAACATGATACCTGGACCGGTCTTTATAACCGGAGATATCTTGAAATGCTTTTAAGGAAAAATTCGGGGAAGCAAGATTCAAAAAAAGCGATAATATCGGTAAATCTGAATGCAGCCCACCTTTTGAACATGACCCATGGATTTCATTACAGTCAGGATATCATTAAGAAAGTGGCTGTCTGCCTGAATAATTATTGTGACGACAAGCGTTTGTTGTTCAGCATGTCGGAATACCGGTTCGTCTTCTATGTGAAGGCCTATGAAAACAAGAGCGAATTAATGGCATTTTGCGAGGCTGTCGCAAAGACACTTAAGCCTCTGCTTGGCGTCAAAAGAATAGATTGGGGCATCGGTATCGTAGAAATAGATGAGTTTAACAGGCACGACGTAGATCAGCTTTTAAGAGATCTGATAGTCGCCTCGGAAAACGCAGTAGGCAATTACCGCGATAACGGTTTTGCCTGTTGTTTTTTTGACCAGAAAATGGAGGCGAAGTTAACCCGCGAGGAACAGATAAAAAGCGAGCTTTTACAGATAGTGGAGGCCGAAGATAATGACAGCCTGTTTTTGGAATTTCAGCCGATTGTAGATCTTAAATCAAACGGAATATACGGCTTTGAGGCGCTTGCAAGATTGTACAGTAAAAAGCTGGGGCTGGTTCCCCCGTTGGAATTTATCCCTTTAGCCGACAAATCGAATGTGACGATACCCCTTTGCGAGAAAATCATTCACAAGGCATTGTGTTTTCTGAAGTCCCTGGTTCAAAACGGCTACAATTCCATCATAGTGTCGATAAACATTTCCTCCGTGCATTTTCTAAACGAGAATTTTACAAAGGGTGTGTTTGAGAAAATCGAACAGATGCAGGTGAATCCTGAAAACATAGCGATTGAAATAACAGAATCGCTGTTTGCATCAAACCATCAGAAGATAAACAGTACTCTTGACGAACTGAAATCGTATGGAATAAAAGTGTTCATAGATGATTTTGGTACCGGATATTCCTCCCTGGCAAGGGGGCGTGAATTGAATGCAGACTGCTTAAAAATCGATAAATTTTTCATTGACAAGCTGCTTTTAGTAGATGAAGAGGAGGCTATAACAGGGGATATTATATCGATGGCGCACAAGCTTGGGTTTTTCGTCATAGCAGAAGGGGTTGAGCACGAAAAACAAAGAACATACCTTGAACATTTCGGATGCGATAAAATGCAGGGATATCTGATAAGCAGGCCTTTAAATGAAAAGGCGGCGATCAGGCTGCTTGAAGACAGGCGGTAGGCTATGAAGGCCGGTAAAAGAAATATCTCAATAAAGAAGATAGTTATTCTCATATTCATATCGGCCATGATCGTGACTATCGGCGGTATCGGAATCTTAGTTTTTAAAAATTGGTACTCCTCGACCGAAAGATCCACAGAAAGGATTGCAGGTGATATAAATAAAAACATCTACAATCAGATATATTCATTTATGTTAATCCCCTATAATATCAATGAGGCAAATTACAAGATCATAGGGAATGGAATTCTTGATTTGAATGACAAAAACGCCAAAGAGAGGTTTTTCGTCGGCGTTTTGAAATCGCAAAGGGATGAAATATACAGCTTCAGCTTTGGTGCTGTTAACGGCGAATATAACGGGGCGCGCAGAAACGAAAACGGTGTCATCGAGATAATGAGAAACGATGGCAGTACAGGAGGTGAATCCTGGTATTATTCGGTGAATAAAGATTTAAATGCCGGGGCTCTGACTGTAAAAGCGGGTAAATTCGACCCTCGAACAAGAGAGTGGTATAAGGCTGCTTTGTCGACAGGCGGTCCTTCCTTCTCACCGATTTATAAGCATTTCATAATGGACGATCTGGCCGTTTCTTGCTCCCGGCCCATTTATGATGCAGAAGGCGGACTTAAAGGTGTTATGGGGACGCATGTGCTGCTTTCAGGGATTGGAGCCACATTAGAAGAAGTTGTGCATGACTATGGCGGTTACGCCGTCATTCTTGAAAGCGATACCGGAGCTTTAATCGCCAATTCGATGAGAGTTGATAATTTTACCGTTTCATCTGATGGATCCTGGGAGCGTTTTGCCGTAGATGAGCTTGAAAATATTGATATAGTGCAGGCGTATAAATATTACGAGGAAAGCGGCAGGCCGAACTTCATTTATAAAGGTGAAGGCAAGATACTTTATGTAAATGCCAGGGAAATGCATATGGCGGGAGCCGATTGGGTTGTGATATCGGCGATACCGGAAAACCTCCTTATGGCAGACGTAAGAACAAGCATATGGTTGAGCATCGTTCTTGCGATATTTGCCTTAATAATATCTATCGTCGTTTACGATGCAGTGATAAACAGATTGTTCAGACCTGTGGATGATCTGATAGAAGTATCCGAAGCCCTTTGCGAGGGTGATCTGTCCAGGCGTGCCGAAGTCGTCAGAAATGATGAAATAGGAAGCGTATCGCTTAGCTTGAATAAAATAGCAAATAATCTACAAAATACGATAAACAACCTTGAAATGAGCGTAAAGGAACGGACATTAGAGCTTCACAGGACAAACGTAGTATTGGAGGAAAGCAAGAACCAGCTTCGTCTTATTCTGGATTCTACCGCAGAAGCTATTTACGGTATCGATTTGAACGGGAAATGCACATTTTGCAACAGCAGCTGCCTTAAGCTTCTGGGATATGGAGGAGAAGAGGATCTGATCGGAAGGAATATGCACACTGTAATTCATCACAGCTATTCCGATGGGACACCGTTTCCTATTAAGCGGTGTAAAATTTTTCAGGCCTTCAGGCAGGGCAGAGGCTTTGAAAGCGGTGATGAGGTATTTTGGAGGGCAGACGGAACATTTTTCGATGTGGAATATCATTCATATCCTCAATTTAAAAACGGTGAAGTCATCGGTGCCGTAATTACCTTTATGGATATAACAGATCGTAAGATGAAAGAGGAGGAGATCAGATATCTGAGCTATCACGATGATTTGACGGGATTTTTAAACAGAAGGCGCTTTGAAAGCGTTCGAAAGGAAATGGATATCCCCGATAACCTTCCCTTGTCCGTGATCTTCGGTGACCTCAACGGATTGAAAATGACAAATGATATATTTGGCCATTATGCAGGAGATGAGCTGATCAGAAAATCTGCAGAAATTCTTGCGGGTGTATGCAGGGAAAGCGATATAATTGCCAGAGTTGGGGGTGACGAATTCATAATTTTATTGCCACGGACAGAACAGGAGGAGGCGGAAAAAATCCTCATGCGGATTAAAGCCGCCTTCGCCGGAGCCAAAATAGCGGCTATTAAATGCAGCATATCCTTAGGCGGCGATACCAAGGTTCACACTGGGGAGTCTATGGACGAAATTCTATTGAATGCGGAAAATGCAATGTACAGAGACAAGACCCTCAATCGCAAAACGACAAACAGGAATATAATCGATAATCTTGTGAAAGCTCTTCATCAAAAAAGTGCAAAGGAGATGCAGCATTCAATAGTGGTCGGTGAGCTTTGCGGTGAACTTGGTGCTGCCTTGAATTTGCCGGAAACAGCGATCAGTAGATTAAAGCGGGCGGGTTATCTTCATGATATCGGTAAGATAGTGCTCGATGAAGACATGTTCGGAAGGGATGCTTTGTCGGAGGAGGAATACGAAAAGATGCGTCAGCATCCCATAGTGGGGTATCGCATTCTTAATTTATTTGACGATACGCTGGATTTGGCTGAATATGTGTTCAGCCACCATGAAAGGTGGGAC
>CAZHBR010000127.1:0-5123 GCA_964530755.1 uncultured Oscillospiraceae bacterium
ACATTGTGTCATATCTGGGATCTGATTTTTACGGAAGGGAAATCATGAATTACCTCATCTCCCATGACCTTTCCTTAAAGTATATAAAGCGCATTGAGGGGGAGTCGGGATATTGCATCGTTTTGCTTGAAAAGGATGGAGAAAGAACTTTTTTGACTAAAAAGGGTGCGGAGGATTATTTTGAGCGGGGGCTTCTTTCGGGTGACGAGTCAAAGATATGTAACGTTATGATAACAGGTTATTATCTTCTTTCAAAGCACGGGGAGGAAATAACGGCCTGCCTTGAAAGAATCGCAAAAAACGGAGGTTTGATACTGTTTGATCCCGGCCCGTTATTTCACATAATCGATACCGGTATCCTGAACAGGGTTATATCTATATCCAGGGTTGTAACGGTTAACGAATCGGAAAAAAAGGCTATTGTCAATCCCATGGATAAATCGAAAATTCTTGTGATAAAAAAAGGCGGGAAAGGCGGTACTGTATACTGCGGTGAACAATCCTTCGGCTACAGGGCAAAAAGCGCTGAAGTCGTAGATACCACCGGGGCGGGGGACAGCTTCGCCGCAGGACTTATGTTCGGCCTGTCAGCCGGTATGGGCATCAAGGAGGCTGTGGATGTCGCTGTCGAAAGCGCAGCGAAAACGGTATCACTTAAAGGCCCCCATGGATTTTGGCGGCCATCCCGGAGGGGAAAATAAATATGACGAATAAAGATATTGTTGATAAAGCTTACGGGGCTATCGTCGGAGGGGCCATCGGCGATGCTATGGGTATGCCGGCTTCATTTTTTACAAGGAGCGGAATCAAGCGTGAATATGGATACATTGATGGTTTTCTTGAGCCTTCAACGGACCAAATTTGGCACCGGGATTTTTCGGCGGCGGAAATTACAGATGATACGATGGAAAGCTTGATTATTGCTAAAATACTGATCGAAAAGGGTGATTTCGATGAGGGTGCCTTCATAGAAGAAATGCGTAACTGGGCCGTAAAATATAGAATGCTCGAATCTACGGCAATCGGCCCTTCAACAAGAAAATTTCTTGAATCCGTAGTTTCGCACGAGGATCCCTATGAAAAGGCTAAAGAAAGTACCACTAACGGGAGCGCTATGAGGGTGGCTCCAATAGGAGTAAAGTATTGGAACGATGCGGAAACCTGTATTATAAAGGCGACGGAATCCTCTTTGCCAAGTCACGGCAGCAGACCCTGCGTAGCCGCTGCCTGCGCTGTGGCAGCTGCAGTGGCTGCCGGGATAAGGGGCGGTTATTCTCCGAACCAGGTCATAAATATCGCCTACGAAGGTGCTGTCTATGGCGAAGCTGCAGGACACGATATTCCGGCACCGAGCGTATCAAAAAGAATACTTTTGGCGAGGGACATAGCGAATGAAAATATGGGCAAGGGTATAAGCGCGGTCCTTGATGAATTGACCGGGGTAATAGGAGCGGGCATGCAGGCGTACGAGTCAATACCTTTTGCATTCGGCGTTTTTTATGCGGTAAAAGGAGATGCGGGAAAAGGAATTCCTGCGGCGGTAAACGGGGGAGACGATGCGGACACAAACGGATCCATCTGCGGCAATATATGCGGGGCTTATTCAGGATCAGAAAAGATTCCCGAAAAATGGAAAGAACAGGTTAAGAGACAAAACTGCATCGATTTTTTTTCGATCGCCAAGGAATTATTGAAGAATTACGAATGTAAATGATCAGAAGATTTCAAAATACTCCTTGCCCCCTTTTGGTCGATTATGCTAAAATAGTGTTAGATTAAAAGAATAATGCTGGATGATGGTTGCGGGAGAGCCGGCTGTTGGCCGCACCGAAGGTGTAAGCATGCGCATAGCCAAAGCGCGGGCGATAATCTCAGGTAAAAGGACCGCGATCGGACAGAGCTCTGGAAAGCATTATCTGCACCGAAGGGGCAATTTGGGAAGCTAAAGAATCTCTCAGGTTATTTTACAGAGCAGCAGGCTTAATGTCTTCTGCTCTTTTTCTTTTGGAGACCGAGAATTGAATTAAACATTTTGAGCATGGAAGAATAAAGAGGAAGACCCGATAGGAAGGAGGAAAAAACATGAGATTGGAGCTTGGTTATATCCCTATTCACGACATTCGATTTGATAAAATATCCAGAATTGAAAAAGGGATTCTGTACGTTAACAGGGAAGAGCTGATCGCACTTTTAAAGGAGGATGAAAATATCAAGTCAGTGAAGCTTGATATTGCAAAACCCGGCGAAAGCGTGCGCATAATCCCCGTCAAGGACGTTATCGAGCCGAGGGTAAAAGTGGAGGGCGGCGGCGGCATATTCCCCGGAATGCTGTCTAAGGTTGAAGTTGTAGGAAGCGGTAGAACCCATGTGCTGAAAGGGGCTGCGGTAGTGACGACAGGCAAAATAGTCGGCTTCCAGGAAGGTATCATAGATATGAGCGGTAAAGGTGCAGAATATACACCTTTTTCAAAGCTGAACAACCTGGTGATCATATGTGAGCCAAAGGACGGACTGAAGCAACACGCCCATGAAAAGGCCGTAAGGATGGCAGGGTTAAAAGCCGCCGCATATCTAGGACAATTGTCAAAAGAATTAATTCCCGAAGACGTCGAGGTTTTTGAAATTCCGACTCTTGCGGAGGGTGTAAAAAAATACGGAGAGCTTCCTAAGGTTGCATACGTACAGATGCTGCAAACGCAGGGCCTGCTGCACGATACCTATGTATATGGAGTCGATATGAAGCAATCGCTTCCGACGATGATTTGTCCTACAGAGACAATGGATGGGGCGATAATCAGCGGCAATTGCGTATCAGCCTGTGATAAAAACACTACTTACCATCATTTAAACAATCCGATAATAAGGGATCTTTTCTCCAAACATGGAACTGAATTATATTTTGCCGGTATGATTATAACCAATGAAAATGTTTTTTTGGCCGATAAAGTTCGCTCGTCGGATTGGACTGCCAAGCTCGTTTGGATGTTAGGCGTAGATGGAGTTATAATATCCCAGGAGGGTTTTGGGAATCCGGATACGGATCTCATAATGAACTGCAAAAAGATAGAAGAAAAGGGAGTAAAAACTGTTATCATAACCGACGAATATGCGGGAAGGGACGGGGCCTCTCAATCCTTAGCCGATGCAGACGTCAAAGCGGATGCAGTAGTAAGCTGCGGAAATGCTAATATGATAATCAAGATGCCACCCATGGATAGGGTGATCGGTCATCCGGATGCAGCTAATGTGATTGCCGGAGGCTTTGAAAACAGCCTTAAGCCGGATGGGACTATTGAAGCGGAGCTCCAAATCATAATCGGATCGACTAATGAGCTTGGGTATAACAGATTGTCTGCGCGGTAGGAGGGATAAAAATGACTAAATTTAGAGTAGTTCACTATATAAATCAGTTTTTTGCGCAGATCGGAGGTGAAGAAAAGGCTGATCAAAAACCTCTTTCAAAGGAGGGAATCGTAGGTCCGGGCATGGCCTTTAATGCCGCATTTGGAGATGAAGCCGAAATTGTGGGTACGGTAATCTGCGGGGATTCATATTTTAATGAAAATCTGGAAGCGGCCACTTTGGAGGTTCTTAGCCTTATAAAAAAATTCTCGCCGGATTTGGTGATAGCCGGACCTGCCTTCAATGCCGGAAGATACGGCATGGCATGCGGCACGGTTGCCCTCGCAGTCAAAGAAAAGCTTGACATTCCTGTTTTGACGGGCATGTACGAAGAAAATCCGGGAGCGGACAGCTTTAAGGATAAGGTCTATATAGCGAGGACGAAAAACAGCGCCGCGGGCATGCGCGATGCTGTTAAACTCATGGCTCCCTTCGCACTGAAGCTTGTAAAGGGCGAGGCAATCGGTGCATCGGCAGAGGAAGGTTATTTGCCAAACGGAATCAGGGTAAATTTTTTCGAGGCGGAAAGAGGTTCGAAGCGGGCTGTAGAAATGCTTCTTAAAAAATTGAAAGGTGATCCGTATGTTACAGAATTTCCTATGCCCGACTTTGATCGCGTAGAACCCCACGCTCCGATAGTTGATATAACAAAAGCAAAAATAGCTCTTGTCACATCGGGAGGGATAGTGCCTAAGGGAAATCCGGATCACATAGAATCCTCCAGCGCTTCAAAGTATGGAAAATATGATATTTCAGGAATAAATGATCTGACTGAAGAAAGCCATGAAACGGCTCATGGCGGTTACGATCCGGTATATGCGAATCAGGATGCAGACCGGGTGCTGCCGGTAGATATTTTAAGAGAGTATGAAAAGAAAAGCAAGATAGGAAATCTTCATCGATACTACTACAGTACCGTAGGAAACGGTACGGCTGTAGCCAGCGCAAAGGCCTATGCATCCCAGATCGCAAAGGAATTACTGCAAGACGGAGTAGATGCTGTTATCCTGACATCCACGTGAGGTACCTGCACACGTTGCGGCGCAACGATGGTTAAAGAAATTGAAAGGGCGGGTATGCCTGTTGTTCATATGTGCACTGTGGTTCCGATATCTTTGACAGTGGGGGCAAACCGCATCATTCCTACTGTAGCCATACCTTATCCCCTTGGCAATCCTGCCTTGACACCGGATGAGGAAAAGGAAATAAGGCGCAAATTGATCGATAAGGCGCTATCGGCTTTGACTTCCTCCGTAGAGGATCAAACGGTATTTGAATAATTTAAACGATCATTTGGCGAAGATACAGCGAACATTCCGGGTTGAATGTTCGCTGTATTGCGTATTTCAGAAAAATAGCGACAAAAATCTACCCTTTTTTATGTGAATTTCTTTGCGATATAAAGGGATACATATTATAATAGCACTGTCCGGATCATTACAGATTGTTTAAGGAATAAAAGAAGATGCAGGCATTAAAAGAACGAATACTGTCAGATGGTAGGGCGATTGGATCCGATATTATTAAAGTGGATTCATTTTTAAATCACCAAGTCGATGTAGCTTTGATTTCCGAAATAGGTAGGGAGCTGGCCGAACGCTTTAAAGATCTTGGTGTAAACAAAGTTTTGACTGTAGAGGCTTCAGGCATTTCTATAGCTTTTGCCACCGCTTTGCATATGGGCGGGCTTCCGCTTCTATATGCAAAAAAAGTAGCCCCGA
>CAZHBR010000128.1:0-3386 GCA_964530755.1 uncultured Oscillospiraceae bacterium
ATAATGAACCTTTCAATATCGGATACAAAGGGCGAAATGCTAGTCGTTTCCCAATTTACTTTGCTAGGTGATTGCCGGAAAGGAAAACGGCCAAGCTATAGCAAGGCCGCGAAGCCGGAAAAGGCTTTGGACCTTTACCGCGAATTTGTACAATACTGTATAAAAAGCGGGATTACGGTAAAAGAAGGAGTATTCAGGACAGAAATGCTTGTGAGAATTGACAATGACGGCCCTGTTACTATTCTGATCGACAGCAGAAAACAGTTTTGAAAAGAAAGGAAGAACTATTCATGCAAATCAAACATTACTTAAGCGGTATGCTGGCTGTCAATTGCTACCTTGTCATCGATGAGACGACTAAGAAAGCGTTCATTGTAGATCCGGGCGGAGTGAATAAGCAATTGATAAACTATGTAAAAGAAGAGGGAATTGATCCTCAATATATAGTATTGACCCATGGACACGGAGATCATATAGGAGGTGTCCCCTATTATCAGAAACATTTTCCCGGCATAAAATTGATAGCACATGAAGAGGAAAGAAATATGCTTCTTGATCCGAGACTGAATCACTCACCAAATACCTGCGCCAAATCTATTTCTATTGATGCGGATATTTATGTAAAGGATAAAGATACATTGACTGTGGGTGAACTAACGCTACAATTTATTCATACACCGGGGCATACAAAAGGAGGTATGTCAATATATGTAGAAAACAGCCTTTTTTCCGGGGACACGCTCTTTGCGCAATCAGTGGGTAGAACAGATTTCAGCGGTTCTTCATTTTCACAGCTCAAGGATTCAATACAAAACAAGCTTTACACCCTTCCCGACGAAACGATGGTCTATCCAGGACATATGGGCAGTACGACCATCGGCTTTGAAAAGGAGCATAATCCTTTTGTATGAGATAGATTTCAACAATACCATGAACCCGTATGAGCTAAACGAAATGGTCAGAATGTTTCTGCCCGATTCCTCATATAAAATTGTCCAGTCAGATGCAGGCGAATTAAAAAAGAAAAGCTTTCGTATCCCCGACGGAATAAGGGATAAGAATGAGGGCAAAAGGTGTTTATATCAATTTCTTAGCAGGGAAACAGGGTATTCCCCGAAATGGGGTATACTGACCGGCATCCGGCCGGTAAAGCTAACCGGAGAAATATTGAAAAATACAGGGTCGGAAGCGTTAACAAAGGACATTTTAATTAAAAAATATTACGTACATGAAAGTAAAGCCGAGCTGCTGCTCTCCATTTTCCGTGTTCAACAAAAATATCTTGCAGATGTGGACGCAAACGCAGTAAGCCTTTACATCGGGATACCGTTTTGCCCCTCCCGTTGCCTGTATTGTTCATTCACTTCTTATCAAGGGAATGAGGAAGAAACAGACAGCTATCTAGAGGCTCTATTTAAAGAAATGAGCTACGTGGGAAGGGGGATGGATAAAAAGGGCATTTATCCGGAATCCATATATATAGGAGGCGGCACGCCCACCACTTTAAGCGCGAAAAATTTATCAAGATTGTTATGCAGAATTAATCGCTTCTTTAATATGAAACACGTAAAGGAATTTACTGTCGAGGCGGGAAGGCCGGATACGATTACCCTTCCAAAGCTTGAAACCATTTTGGAAAAGGGAGGCAACAGGCTGTGCATAAATCCTCAATCAATGAAAACAGATACCCTTATGCGGATAGGACGCAGTCACAGTCCCGCAGATATATACAAATCTTTAGATTTGGCACGCAAGGCGGGGTTTAGAATAATCAACAGTGATGTTATAGCAGGATTGCCGGGTGAAACGTTGGAGGATTTTCTTTTTACGCTTGATGCATTGACAGATATTCACCCGGAGAATATAACAATTCATACACTTGCCGTAAAAAGAGCCTCTAAATTAAAAGAAGAGGATAAACATTACAGCTACAAAAAAGACAGATCGATTAATGAAATGCTTTTAAGTGGCAGCGGATATCGGCCGTACTACCTGTACAAACAAAAACAGGCGGTGGGCAACTTGGAAAACACAGGCTATTCACTGCCGGGCACCGAAAGCCTTTACAATATTAAAATTATGGAGGAATGTCAAACGATCATAGCGATGGGGGCGGGAGGTATAAGCAAGGTTAGATTCCCAAAGGAGAACCGCCTTGAAAGAGTTCCAAATGTATCTAACTATAAAATTTATATCGAAAGAATTGATGAAATGATATCGAGAAAGAAGGAAAGGATATTTTTATGACAGAGTGTGTCGTTTGGAAAAGAACCGGTATGTGCGGTGAATTGAGACTGAAACACATCGGAAGCGATGTGGTGCTCAACGGTTGGATCCAAAGAAAACGCAACCTGGGAGGGTTGATTTTCTGCGATTTGCGGGATAACAGCGGGATTGTTCAAATTGTGTTTAACCAGGATGTACCCAAGGAATTGTTTCTTAAAGCGGATGAACTTAAAAGCGAATTCGTTGTGGGCATCAAAGGAGCTGTGAGAGAAAGAGAATCGAAAAACAAGGATCTTCCGACGGGGGAAATCGAAATCTTGGCGAAGGATCTGGTAATCTATTCCCGGGCGGAAACACCCCCGATCTACATCAAAGATGACGATGATGTTTCAGAAAACCTGAGGCTGAAATATCGCTATTTGGATTTAAGAAAACCCAAAATGCAAAATAATCTCAGGTTCCGGCACAGGGTTGCAAAGATAACAAGGGATTTTTACGATAGCAAAGGGTTTGTCGAGATAGAAACGCCCATGCTTATAAAACCTACGCCGGAAGGAGCGAGGGATTACTTGGTTCCAAGCAGGGTAAATAAAGGCTCCTTTTATGCGCTTCCTCAATCACCGCAAATGTTTAAGCAAATTTTAATGTCCGCCGGTATAGATAAATATTATCAGATTGTAAAATGCTTTCGAGACGAGGATCTGAGAGCAGACCGACAACCTGAATTCACTCAAATAGATTTGGAAATGTCCTTTGTGGATGTAGATGATGTGATCAACCTGCAGGAGGCTTATCTATCCTGCCTTTTTAACGAGCTTCTGGGAGTGAAAATAAAGACGCCGTTTCCCCGATACACCTACGAAAGGGCCATGGAGCTTTTCGGCAGCGATAAACCGGACACCCGTTTTGGTTTTTTACTTAAATGCTTAAACAAGACAGTGAAGGACAGCCCATTTCCGATCTTCAAGGATGCCATTTCCTCTGGAGGGGACGTAAGGGCCATCAATATCGACGGTTACTCCGACCGCTTCAGCAGAAAAGACGTGGACAGGCTTCAAAACGACATCAAAAGCTATGGGGCAAAAGGCCTTGCGTGGATTCGTACAAAAGGAAACGATATAAATTCATCGTTCAATAAATTTTACGATACCGATGAACTC
>CAZHBR010000128.1:3396-5119 GCA_964530755.1 uncultured Oscillospiraceae bacterium
AAATCTGGCGGCACATATGAATGCAGGAGATAACGATCTGATACTTATAGTGGCGGGAAACAGCAAAACCGTCTTTGATAGTTTAGGCTATCTCAGGAAAGAAATAGCTTCACGCCTTGGCCTCACAAAAGCCTATAAAGGTTATGACATCCTCTGGGTAGTTGATTTTCCGCTGCTTGAATACGATGAAGAGGCAGGGCGGTTTGCGGCCGTTCATCATCCTTTCACCGCACCAAAAACAGAAGATATACCTATGCTTGATACTCACCCTGAAAAGGTTAAGGCCAAGGCGTATGATATCGTGATGAACGGTGTGGAGATTGGAGGGGGAAGCATCAGAATCCACGATGGATGTCTGCAAAGAAAAATGTTCAACGCCCTTGGTCAAAGCGATGAAGAAACTGATAATAAATTTGGATTTTTACTTGATGCATTTCGATATGGGGTACCGCCCCACGGAGGAATAGCATATGGCCTGGATCGGTTGGTTATGCTGCTTTCCGAAGAAAAAAGCATCAGAGAAGTCATAGCCTTTCCTAAAAACCAGGCCGCTTTGTGCATGATGTCCGAAGCGCCTTCAAAAGCATCAAGGGAACAATTACAGGAGCTGGGCATTGAGCTCAAAAATGATGAAAATGGCGTATAAAATAGGTATAATCGGAGGGACATTTGATCCTGTCCACTATGGGCATCTGATATTGGCCGAACAAGCCTGCGATGGAGCTAAATTAGACAGGGCGGTATTTATACCAACAAAGCAGTCTCCTTTTAAAATGGATTCCAAGGCGGCGCCGGAGAAACACCGCTATGCGATGGTTGAGACGGCAATTTTTGATAACCCCAGGTTTTCCATTTCAGATATAGAGATGAAGGGTCCGGATATTTCCTACACCATCGATACCTTGCAGGCCTGCCGTTTAACATATGGAACCGGCGCTCGCATATGCTTCATATGCGGCATCGACTCATTTCTTTGCATGGAGAGCTGGAAGCATGCAGAATCAATTTTTAAAGAATTCACCATAATCGTGGGCTCAAGGCCAAGGTATAAGGATAGGGCAAGGGATATTCTGATAAGAAAGCTTAACAATCTTTATGGGACAAGGATTGAAAAAATACACATGCCGAAAATTGATATCTCATCTACAGACATAAAAAAAAGAATACGCGATGGAAGATCGATAAAATATCTGCTTCCGGCGGATGTAGAAAAATACATCGACCGATACGGATTGTATCGCTGACTTGTTGGAATTAACGCATAGTGGTATATTATAGACGATGGATAACAGTATAAAAAAAGACATTAAAACATATTTAGATAACTCTTTGACAAAAGAGCGCAAAAGGCATACCTACTCTGTGGCGCGTGAGGCCTGTTTGCTTTCACTGCATTACGGAGAGGATCCGGAAAGGGCCGAGCTTGCAGCCCTTTTTCATGATGCCTACAGAGACGAATCCAAAGAGGTGTTGGATAGCTATATCAAAGCGTGGCATTTGGATCCGGCATATCTAGGAAACGTAAACTTATCCCATGGAAAAATAGCCGCCACTGCAATGAAAAGATATTACGGCATCGAGGATAAGGATTTGATAAATGCTGTAGCTTTCCATACGACAGGAAGACCTGACATGTCTTTACTTGAAAAGATAATCTATATTGCGGATGCTATTGAACCTGATCGATGCTATCCCAGGGTTCATGAGCTTCGTAAACTGGCTT
>CAZHBR010000129.1:0-608 GCA_964530755.1 uncultured Oscillospiraceae bacterium
TTCGGTTGGGCATCGGTGTATTCAACTCGCTTTCTTACATATTTTATGATCATTATATGAATGTGTTTTAACGGTGTGATGATATGTAATAATGAGAGCAATAATATTTTAATTAAATCAATACCTGGTTTTTCGTGATATAATCGACATATATAATCAGCTGGAGGTGTCATACATGAGGATAAAATTTTGCGGGGCAGCTGAATCTGTAACCGGCTCCTGCCATTTAATCGTTACGGATCATTATAAAATATTATTGGATTGTGGGTTATTTCAGGGCGGCGATGAGGCCGATGATCTAAACGAAGATTTCCCCTTTGATCCCGGGGAAATCGATTTTGTGCTTTTAAGCCATGCCCATATTGATCACAGCGGCAGGCTTCCCCTGCTTGTGAAAAGAGGATTCAAAGGTCAAATCTATTGTACGGATTCTACCGCTGACCTGCTTGATATCATGCTTCGCGACAGCGGTTACATCCATGAAAAGGAGGCTGAATGGAAAAATAAGAAGAATTTAAGAACAGGGAATCCATTGGTAGAGCCACTTTATACCGTTAAAGATGCAGAGCTTGCATTAAAATTTGTTACGCCCGTTTTGTACGACCAGT
>CAZHBR010000129.1:618-5108 GCA_964530755.1 uncultured Oscillospiraceae bacterium
TGCTCGTTTTAAACGATAAGATCAAAGCCGTTTTTAATGATGCCGGCCATATGTTGGGCTCTGCAATTATCGAGGTCTTTGCTGAAGAGGAAGATGATGTATCTAAGATAGTCTTTTCCGGGGATTTAGGTCTTAAAGGAAGGTCAATTCTGCGCGATCCGACTGTTATAAAAAAAGCTGACTATCTTATAATGGAGACTACATACGGCGACCGCGTCCATGCACCGAACGCAGATTGCATAGACAATCTGATCGATGTAATTATGAGGACAACCTGCAAAGGCGGGACTGTTATCATACCTTCATTTGCGGTGGGAAGAACCCAGGATCTGATATTTCAGTTCAATCGGTTCTATGAAGATCATGCGGAATATAAGAAGGCATTGGATAAAATAAAAGTATATGTAGACAGTCCTATGGCAACATCGGCTACTGAAGTTTTTAGAAGAAACGCTCATGCTTTTGATGATGAATTCAAATCATACGTGATGCAGGGTGATAATCCTCTTGATTTTAAAAATTTAGTATTTACCCGTACGGTGGAAGAGTCCAAGGCACTTAACATGGATCCCGCACCGAAAATTATCATTTCCGCAAGCGGTATGTGCGAGGCGGGCAGAATTAAACATCACCTGAAGCATAATTTATGGAATCCGCTTTCTAGCATTGTCTTTGTTGGATATCAGGCAGAGGGCACCCTTGGAAGATCCATCGTCAGCGGCGATAACTTTGTATCGGTCTTCGGGGAGCGTATTCGAGTTCAGGCAAAGATATATAATTTTGAGGGATTTTCCGGACATGCCGACAGGGAAGGCCTGCTTGAATGGCTTTCGGGGTTTGAAAGAGAACCGAGTGAAATCTTTCTTGTTCACGGTGAAGCAGAATCTAAAGTCAATTTTGCCAGATCGGTTAAAAATGCTTTGGGGTATGATTGCAACGTTGTAAAAGGGATCTCGGAATATACTCTGTCAAAAGAGCATTGCATACAGGAGGATAAAGAGAGAATAGCCATTAAGGAATCGATAGGGAAGATTAAAAAAACCATTACAGAGATACACGGTAATTTAGAGAATGTTCTTTATAATGCGAAACTAGCGGTGGGGGCCGATATATCGTCTGAGCGGCTGGTGAACATAAATAATATCGTTCAAGAGCTCTATAAAAGCTCGGTAAATCTGGGGCAGGCACTGACGAAGGAGTAAGGACAAATGAAGTATTAAATATGAGAATTTTGTATCAAAAATGTATATTTTCTTTTAGGCTCTGTCTTCCCATGATATAATAACCGTAAAATATGCCGGTGTATTGTTTGGAGGGTGAACTATGTCATTGTTAGGAGATATTGCTCCTGCGGTTCAACAGGTAGCGGAGGCAATCGCCATAGCAATCGGAGTAGAGGTTGAGATCGTTGACAATGAACTTACGATAATAGGCGGTACCTCCGTCTACCATAAGAGAAGAGGGGAAAAAGAAGAAGAGGGCGATGTGGACGGGAATTATCTGTATGCCAGGGTGCTTCGAACAGGTGTGACCGAATACATTGAGGATGCAAGAAGTTATAAGTATTATGAGACCGCTCTTTGGGATCAACAGCATGAGCTTGCTGAGATATGCACACCTATAAGGGTTAATAACGAAACCATCGGGATAATAGGCCTGGTGGCATTTACAGAAGCACAAAAATCAATTCTTTTGGATTCTGAACGCAGAATGGTTGTCTTCGTCGAAAAAATGGCGGACTTGCTTGCGGCGAAGGCATCGCAAAAAGCATCTTTAAACGACAGTGAAAACATGATAAGTGAAATTACAACTGTCCTTGAAACTACCCATGAGGGGATATTTGCGATCGATAAAAGAGGTTACATAAAGCGATGTAACAGCATGGCTGAATCATTGCTCTTTACTACAAAAGACGATATTGTAAACAGCCATATCAATAAATTTATGCTGGGGACCCCTGCGCTTGAAGTGCTTCGAAAGGGAGTAGGTTATACAGAAAACGAAGAAGTTTACATAAATGAAAGGGGGAAATTTCATTTTATAGTTACAGCAAAACCGCAAATCAAGGATGGTACCATAAGCGGTGTTGTCATATCATTTAGGGATATTGAAGAAGCTAAAAAACTGGCATACAATATTCACAACAGGGCTTTGAAATATACCTTTGATGATATAATCGGCTGCAGCGATGCGTTAAAATGCGTAAAAAATCAGGCTTTACTGACGGCCAGAGGGAATTCTACCGTGTTGATTACCGGAGAAAGCGGTACGGGCAAGGAGATGTTTGCCAAGGCTATTCATTATGCCAGTTCCAGATCAAGGAAACCTTTTATTACTGTCAATTGCGGAGCCATTCCCGAAAATTTGCTGGAAAGCGAGCTCTTTGGATATGAAAGGGGGGCCTTTACGGGGGCATCTGAAAAAGGAAAAGTCGGTAAGTTTGAAATGGCCAACGGCGGAACGATTTTTCTTGATGAAATAGGGGATATGCCCCTTCATCTACAGGTGAAAATTTTACACGTGCTTCAAAATATGCGATTTGAAAGGGTGGGAGGAAGCAAGACCACTATAGTCGATGTGAGAGTGATAGCCGCAACAAATAAGGATCTTGAAGAAATGATATATAAAAACAAGTTTCGCGAGGACCTTTATTATCGGCTTTCGGTCATACCGATGCTGATACCGCCCCTTCGCGACCGAAAAGATGATATAAAGCTTTTAATGTATTTTTTCCTGAACAAGTACAATGCTTTTTTAAGTAAGAATATCACAAGCTTTTCAGAAGAGGTTGAACAAATATATGAAGAATACAGCTGGCCCGGTAACGTAAGGGAACTGGAAAATGCAGTTGAATATGGGGTAAATATGGCTTTTGGCGATCAAATCGGTGTAGATGCGATACCGGCAAGGCTGATTCGCAACGAAAATTATGATATGCTTGTACGGGACAGCGATCTCCCTTTAGGGATTCAAATAAAGAATTATGAAAGGGAGATCATTGCAAGAAAGCTGAAAAAATATGGGGCAAGTGTCGGCGGCAAGGACATAGTGGCTAAGGAGCTGGGATTATCCAGGGCTACTCTTTATAGAAAAATTGCAGAGTTGGAAATCAATTAAAAGAAATGTGTTTTAAGCGAATGTTTTTATAAGGGATGAACAATCTAAGGACGTAACGCTTAATAGAATAAGCCTGAAAAATGGGTAATTGGTATAGGATTTGCAAGTTATTATTAAAGAACATTTTATTATTTCCGGTAAGACGGTGAGTAAGCAATAAGGAGGAAAGAAAAATGTTAAGAAACGCATTACCAAAAATTATTACCCCTCTCCCGGGTCCCAAGGCAAAGGAGATAATTGAAAGGCGGGCACATGCCATGCCGGATGCGATTCGTTGCATCTATCCCTGCGTTATAAAACGGGGTGAGGGTGCAATGTTTGAGGATGTGGATGGTAACATAATCCTTGATTGGGTCGCCGGTGTGGGCGTGCTCAATATCGGCTATAGCAATGAAAAGCTGATTGATGCTGTAAAAACACAAAGCGAAAAATATTTCCATGCGATGATGAACATCATCACCCATGAGGGATATATTGCTCTTGCGGAAAAGCTGAATGAGATAATACCCGTAAAAGGCGACAAAAAGAAGACGATGTTGGTGAACAGCGGTGCTGAAGCAGACGAGAATGCGGTAAAGATCGCCAGAGGTTTTACCGGCAGGCCAAATGTAATCGTTTTTTCCGGTGCTTTTCACGGTCGAACCGCCCTCACAATGACGATGACTGCAAAGAAGGCGTACGCTGTGGGGATGGGCCCTTTCCCCGATGGGATATACAGGGCGGAATTTCCGTATCTTTACAGGGCGCCGGGAGACATGACGGAAAAAGAAGCCATAGATTATTACGTTGACAAGCTTAAGCAAGTATTTGTCGAATCATCGCCTGCCGAATACGTTGCCGCTATCGCCCTTGAACCTGTTCAGGGTGAGGGTGGCTTTGTGCCGGCTCCAATCGAATGGGTGAAAGCGATCAGAAAAATATGCGATGAAAAGGGCATTCTTTTGATCGCTGATGAAGTTCAAACAGGTTTTGCCAGGACCGGTAGAATGTTTGCGACCGAATATTGGAAAGAGGCGGGTGCTGCTCCTGATATCGTAACCACGGCTAAATCCATAGCAGGCGGTCTGCCTGTATCGGCGGTAACTGCAAGAAGTGAAATTATGGATGGGGCTATTCCGGGGACAATAGGAGGGACATTCTGCGGAAATGCCGTTGCCTGTGCTTCGGCTTTGGCTCTTATCGATATTATGGAAAAAGAGGACTATCCGGGCAAAGCATTGAAGATAGCTGATAAGGTTATGAAAACCTGGAATGAATGGAAGGAAAAATACGAGGTTGTGGGGGATGTAAGAGGCATCGGCTGCATGGCGGGAATAGAATTTGTTACCGACAAAAAATCAAAAAAACCGAACGAGAAAATCGTGAATGACATA